>CAZDMX010000125.1:0-6554 GCA_964506085.1 uncultured Thiothrix sp.
ATTCAGTGCTATAGGCATTCGCAGTAGTTTCAACTGCGTTTTTTAGGTTTAATCTCATTGTTCCGATGTTTTCATACGTTTAACGATAATTAAAAAACACGCCACGGCAATAGTCGAAGCTCCAAATAACATACTCATTACCATAATCTGATATCTCACCGCTATGAGCGGCGACACGCCAGATAAAATTTGTCCGGTCATCATGCCTGGCAGTGATACCAAACCCACCGCAAACAAAGAATTAACCACAGGAATCAACGAGGCTTGAAAAGCTATATTGCGCGCTTCGAGGTAATCCACATTTCGTTTAATCTCCGCAAAATATCGCTCCGCTGCCAGACTGACGCTATTCATGGCGTTAGAGAAAATCATACCTGCTAGTGGAATAATAAATTGTGGGGTATACCAAGGGTCAATGGCTAATACACCTTGCGTTATCAACAGCAATGTAAATCCACCCCCTAAAAGAATTGATATCAGAGTGTATTTATAAAGCCGCCAACGATCACCTGTTAATGTTCTAAGGGCAATCCAGCTAGATGCCAGAACCATTACCGACAAGATTAAAACAATGACCCAGGCATTATCAGATTCAAAAATATAACTAAGAAAGTAGCCAATCATAAGAAGCTGAACCAGCATCCTAATCACACCATGAAGTGCGGATAGATAATTTTGTGACCAGTAAAACATAATGACAATTGCGACTAGAGCCGGAATGAATGCTATCGCCAGATTGCTTAAAGGTATGGTTTCAATCATGAGGTTAATCAGTGTTCTCTATTCTGACAAGCTTACAGGAACAAAGCCTCACATGTGAAGAAACAGACTATGCCATATCCAGAATCATCTTATCTACCCTGCAAAACCTCTACAGCGCTTTGATGCCCGGCTTGCATGGCTAGATCCAATGCAGATTTGCCGTCTTGATTTCGAAGCTGTGTTGTCGAACCCGACTGTATTAACAAGTGAATGACATCCTCCGCACCAAATCTTGCCGCTGAGTGTAGCGGTGTCCAACCTGATATCGTCGTGCTATTCACATCAGCACCATTTTTAATAAGAAGCCTCACTGCATCAACCTGATTATGTGCAGCGGCTGAATGCAAAGCGGTTTCTCCATTCGTATTAGAAGAGAATATATCAGCACCCTGCTCTATCATTTGGAGTATTAATGCCGTATCTCCTCGTTCGCTAGCCTGAAAAAGCATTGCATTGTATTCGGCAATATTTATTTTACTTTTTACGGGGTCTTCTTCTATTGGTATAGAAGCTAACTGAGGATTAGTAGGTGTAGTTATCACAGGATCAATATCGTGTGGCTCAGCTATGCTTCTTTGCGGCTGATCTATATCACCTGATTCACTGTGAGTAGTTATTGGATGCCTTTCAATAACCACAGGTTCATAACTTGGTTGATGCGTGACTGGTTGTTGATAAGTAGATTGATAGCTAGGTTGCTGAATAACCGGACTATGGGAGGTTGCAGGATATTGTGTCGAACAAGAAATAAGAGATGCCAGAAAAACACAATAAATTGTGTATCGAAATAGATAAAAAAATGTGAAGCGAGTCAACATGGAGAGAGCCTCTTTGTGTGAGCTAGAGGCTGTTCAATACTATCTGGAAGTTGAGCCTTCAGGCTCGCCATAGTAGTTATTATCATGTTCTTAGCGAAGCTAATGCATCACTTCCAAGATCATTAGTATCTAGCATTGAACAGCCGAGAAGCAGTAAGCAAGTACTATAAGTGATCTCTTTTATTATGATGAGGAGTTTTTAGACCAACGAAACAGCTTTCTGAATAGTCGGCGCTCATAGAGTATCTATTGAGTTTTTCAATGCCCTTTTTGGATACACTTCAGAGCTACAGTCACTCATCCTTATTAGAATGATAATAATCGTATTTATTTAACATCTCACTGGTAAACTTCCACGCTTCGGCATGAGAAACATTGCTGCTGTTGGGGATAATAATTTTCACGTAAAGACTATCACCATGCTTTTGCTTGAGCCTTTCCAGTTTACTATCAAGCTTTGCTTTGCTGAGTCTTTGCAAAGTAGGTTGATCTTGCTCTCCTAGCTGATAGCTTCTCGCTCCATTATTTTTGTTAAAGACAACTCGAACAACATATTTGTTTTTCGTTGAACGAGCAGGTCTTAGTAACTTTTGATACTTTTTATCCAGCTGGTCAAACTCACCTTGCATACTAACTAACTTTTCATGCCCTTCGATGTCTTTTTGCTTTAATGTTTCCAGCTCTTTCCCTGTATTATCAAGTTTATCCTGAATACTAACTAAACTTGCCTGAGCCTGCTGAGCTAGCGTAGCGCTTGCATCTTTTTCTTTTTGTAAAAGAACCGTCTGTTCCTTTATTTGTTCTAATGATTGTTGAACGCTTGTCAGGTTGTCTGTATTTTGCTGATTAATTTGCTCAAGGTTTTGGATAGTTGTTTGCGCTGCTGCTGTTTGCTCTTTGCTAGCATTCAAGGCTAACAGTGTTTGTTGTTGCTGTTGACGTGCTTGCTGCAAGTTTTGGGCTCTAAGGCTTAACAGGTTTTCCAGCCTCGCTAAGCGTTCTTCAAGCGTTTCATTCTCTTGTGCCTTGGTCTGCACGACTTGTAAAGCCGTTTGTGCCTGTGCCATTGCCTGTCTTTCCGCTACAACACTAGCTTTAAGATTATTCATCAACTCCCAGTTATTTAAAATAACCGCTACGGTAATTAACAAGAAGGTCATCAGAATAACCATCATTACATCTGTAAAAGCAGGCCAGAAGCTTTCATCGCCACCATGCTCATGCTCGCTGTAGATATCCGTATTCGGGAAACCAATGCTATTCATCAGGGTTTATCCTGTGGCTGGCCTGACTGTTGGTTTGGTTGAGCTGGCAAGCGGAAACCAGCTCGCACCAATGTCTTGATCTCTTGCATCTCACTACCCACCGTATCAACTTGCTCATGTAACGCATCGACTGCAGCTTGTAGACTAGCACCCGCTCCAATGAAGTTGTGCTCGACCTCGCTCATGCGTTCTGCGGCTTGTCTGAGAGCTACCGTCAATTTTGCTACGTCTCTGATTAACGATTGTTCAGTATGGGTGATTCGCGGAAGAATATATAAGCTGGTGACATCTTCGATACTACTTAATAACCGAGTCTTCACATCATTTAACCGAAGAAAGAAATAGGCATAGACAATAAAGGTGAGAATCGCCGTAATAGTCGTGCTTAACGCTGTCGACATACCGCCAATAATGGTACTCATATTGTGCATGCCTTCAGGGGAATCCAATAAACCTGATGCCCCCACTAGCGCAATTGAAAGCGATACGACCGTACCAAAAACACCCGTAAGTATCAGAATATTATGCACAAAACGAATCAATGTAAGTCGCGAGCTTTCACTGGCATTCAAGCTTGCCGCCAAAGCTCCCTGATTGACAGGTGCATTGTGTTGGTTGACCCAGCGAATTTGTTCGTAGCGTTTAACCGCTAATGATTTTTCAGGCAAATTTGCAACGGGTCGAGGGGAGTTTTTCTTTAGGTTATCTGCGAGCCGGATTAATACTTCCTGTTCTCTTGCATAACCCAGCAAAACAACCACTATCCTCACCAGACCAAAAAGAAATAGCATGAGAATGAAGCCATTAAGCATCAACCCCATACGAGACACATCACCCGACACATAAAGATCGTAGATGGTTTTTTTCTGCATCAATAGTAAAATGGCAATCGCCAATACTAAAATCAACATCTGGAATAAGACGCTACGTGAACTTGCTTTAGTTATAATCATGCTTTTTACCCTAAATTACCCCTTTCTAACTTTCTAATCTAGTTACCGTCCAGAAAGCAGAACCTGTAGGTCGAATAGGCGATAGCGCCATCCGACAAAGAATGTTAATTCAGTAACTTGCCGGATGGCGTTCCTTATCCGGCCTACAAAAAACGTCCTTTCTGGATACGAACTATGCCTTTTAACTGACGCCTTGTTATCACTTGTCATCAACAGGCTGACGCGCTATTTTATCAACAATATGAGTCTCAGGAATACCTTTATCTCCCTGTATCCCTAAATCCGTAAAACGTCGAGCACCGGGAAGAACGCTACGCTCCAGAGAACCCAAGGCTTTATTATAATGATCTACGCTGCTGTTCAAACTTTGTCCTAATCGTGCCATGTGTTCCGTAAAGGTGGCAACCCTTTTGTACAACTCTTGCCCCAAATCACGAATAATTTCCGAATTTTCAGACAACGCTACCTGTTTCCAGCCAAAAGCTACGGATTTCAGCAAGGCGATCAGGCTGGTCGGCGACGCGAGAATAACATTCTTAGCCAACGCATCGCTTAACAGCTTTTTATCATGTTCCAGTGCCGCTCCAAGAAATTGCTCTCCCGGAACAAATAGCACCACAAAATCGGGAGCATTATCGAACTGATCCCAATAACGTTTGGCTGCAAGTTCATTAACATGCCCACGTACAATCTTTGCGTGACGCTGGTATTCACGTTTTTTAATCACCAAATCTTCGGTGTTACTGGCTTCCAAATACGCATCCAGCGGTGTTTTTGCATCAATGATCAATTCACGCGAGTCTGGCATTTTTACAATCAAATCGGGGCGAATACTTTTCACCCCATCTGAGCGATGTTCCTGCTCGATAAAATCACAATGCTCAACCATTCCCGCGAGTTCTACCAGTCGCTTCAAGGTGATTTCACCCCATTGTCCACGGACTTCAGGACGACGCAGAGCAGTGACCAGTTTTTGTGTTTCTACCCTTAATACTTCTTGATCCCTGGACACCGTTTTTAACTGCTCTGAAACCGCGCCAAAGCTTTCTTTACGGTCTTTTTCTATCTCATGTAACTGTTTTCTGGTTTGATCCAATGCCTGTTGTATCGGCATAATCATTTCTTCAATGGATACTTTTCTCCCTTCCAGATCATGCTGCGCACTGGAATGAAAACGCAATAAGGTTTCTTGTGCCAACTGTAAAAACTGTGCATTATTTTCCCGCAATGCATGTTGTGACAATGCAGAAAAGCTGTTTTGCATCTGTACCTTACCCTGTTCCAGAATATGAATACGTTCATCATGAATTCGTTCTTCAGCCTCTAGCTTAAAGCGCATACGCTCAACTTCGCGCTGTGCTGTGGCAAGCGGAGCTGCGTAAATCATCCAAGCAATTGCAAACCCCAGAATTAGCATAAGCAAGGCAATAAGAAACAGCAGGTTATTATCTACAAAGTGCCCCGTTTGTAGCAATGACTCATTCATAACCTTAGTTCCATTAACTTGTACCTAACGGTATAGGTGTGGTTAAACCTAAAAAACCACAATTTGTAGGTTGTGGGTGACGTAGGAACCCCAACAGAATCAGTCATGTTGGGGTTCGTTCCTCACCCTCAACCTACAAAAAGCAACACTTTTAATCACACCCTTATCGTATAGCATTTTTTATATCAACAACTTATAATATATAATTGATAATAATTCTAGCATAAAACGCTAATCATATGCATTGATCAACACTTTAGCCCTTTATTTAGCCCTTTATCCACGAACAACTGGTCTTAAGCATTCATCTACTTATACTGATAGGTCTCTGTTTAACTCTGTTTAATTCAAACTGAGCAGAGAACCCCTAGGAAGCATGGCCATAACCCCACCATTCTAATAATATGATTTTTACCACCAACGTAGTGGACTGGCAGCAGTCTGTGCTTGATAGCAATCATTCAGTATCTAATCACGTATGGCAACATACGGTAGCGATGCTAGAAATTTTGCGTACAAATGACATCTCTGGAACTTTTTTTATACAAAGCAAAGTGGCTTCCAAGTACCCTGTTTTAGTGCGCAAAATTAAAAATGCTGGGCATGAAGTTGGCTGTTTTATAGATACGCCCTATGATAAACAATCTTTTCAGAAAGTAGCAGAAAATGCCATCCATAACCTGCAAGATATAAGTGGGAGTAAGGTCATTGGAACAAGATGCAACGGCATTTCTATAAAAAATACAAGTTTCGATAATTACTGCAATGTACTAAGGAATCAGGGCATACAATACGACTCGTCGCTAATAACCAATCAAACCATTGATAAACACATGGAAAACAACCCCTCTCTTGGCGCATTCAAGGCCTATGGGATTTCTCAATACAGCATACCCTCGTTCTTCGTATCACCTATTTTAGCCAGACTAAAACTTACCTTCGGCGGATCCACCCTAAGGCTTTTGCCCTATGAATTCACTCATCTACTTGCCAACAACAAGCTCGATCGGGAATCAGCAGTATTTCATCTTCCTATTTATGATTTAGGGATAAAAGATTATAGTGCTTTTAAAACTTCACACGATATACCCTGGCAGCGCAAATTAGACTTCTTAGGAAGAAAAACCATCCCCGCCAAACTTCATAAGCTATTTGGTGATTATCCTTTTGATAACTTCAAAAATTATTATTTTGATGGCTATGGGTGAGAATAATCCTAAAAAACTCAGTTGAAACGTAGCGAGAATGACTAGAGTGCTGAAGTCAAAAT
>CAZDMX010000126.1:0-6553 GCA_964506085.1 uncultured Thiothrix sp.
CTTTAGATTCAGTGCTATAGACATTCGCAGTAGTTTTAACTGAGTTTTTTAGGATTATAGTAACCATTTGTATCCGTAAAATTAGGAAAGAACACCGATATTCTGGCAGAGAAAGAAACGTTCTCGCATGACTTCACGGCGACTTATGGCGACATCATTTGAATATTATTATTCAGGACGAACCCCAACAGGATGGCATTGTTGGGGTTGCTAACGCCACCCCGACCTACCAATCAGAATACAAGAAACAACAGGTTCGACCCACTACGCAATATATCAACCAAAACTTCTAATATCTTGTGATATATTGCACATCAATATCTCAGTATCAAAGCTTAGCGTCAAAGATAACTTAGACATAATTAGGGGACGATTATTCATGAAAACCAAAATTCTGTGGTTTTAGTCTGTTAATAGTCATCAAAATAGAAAAATAATGCCATGAACTCCACCACTCTAAAAAAAGTTATTTATACCAGCTTGGGCTGGACAAGCTTTGCTCTTGGGGTGGTTGGTGTTTTTTTACCACTGATGCCAACCGTTGTATTTTGGATTATTGCTGTCTGGCTCTGGTCTAAAGGCTCACCTCAACTTATGGAAAGAGTGTATAAACACCCACGATATGGCTCCTCCGTAAAAGCCTTCATGGAGCATGGTATCGTTTCCAGAACGGGCAAGTATGCCGCCATATCTAGCATGACATTCAGCTATTTCTTAATACTTGTTTTAGCCAGCCCTGGAATGTGGGTAAGTTTAAGTATTGGGGTTCTTCTTATACTGGTTGCACTGTGGCTGGTTACACGTCCTGAAACGATACAGATGCTTTAACCTAAAAAACGCAGTTGAAACTACTGTGAATGCTTATAAATAGAGCATGAAACCAGTAGGTTGGGGTGACGATAGGAACCCCAACAAAATCTAAACTATTTTTTTGTGGTTCGTTCCTCGGTAACTGCTCCATGCGTTACCCTACCTCCTGTGTCCATACAGTCGTCATCCACAACCTACTGTTTTATGATGAATTTTTTATGCATCTTCCCTGTAGTTGTAACTATGGTGGAGGTTTGTAACGGTAGGCAGGAGTTTCAAAATGACCATTTAGGAATAAAAAATTCTTCCTCTTATATCAAAACAGAAGCTTAAACTTCCAGCTTTTACCATACTCATTAACATAGGGTACCTCTATTAATTAGAATTTTCGTTCGAGTCCAAGGCGGATCATTTTTGAGAACCGCAGTGTACAAGGGTACATGAGGATCGCAAAAAATGATCCAACGCAGGAATCGGGCGAAAAGGCAATTAATAGAGATGCCCATATTCACGTTTCTTATAAAACATGGGATAGCCTCCCAGGGTATGAAATGAAAATTTTACTGACAGGCGCGAGTGGTTTTATCGGCTACCACATTAAACAAGCTTTAATAGAAAACGCAGGAATAAAAAATTCTGTGGATGAGTTAATCACCCCCTCTCATCAGCAAGCTAATTTCAATAGGTGTGTTGACGCGGCAGATTGGTTGCCCTTTCTGGAAGGTGTTGATGTCGTTATCAATAGCGTTGGTATTATTACAGAAACCAAAGCTCAACGCTTCTCACGCCTGCACAGTGAAGCACCCATCGCTTTGTTTAAAGCGTGTGAACAAAGCAAGGTAAAACGGGTCATTCAAATTTCGGCATTAGGTGCTGACAAACATGCCTTCACAGCCTATCAAAGCAGCAAATTAGCCGCTGATAATGCGTTACGCCAGTCAACGCTATCATGGTCTATTCTTCGCCCCTCACTAGTGTATGGTGAATTCGGCAAAAGTCTGGCGATGTTTAAACGCATAGCCTCATTTCCAGTGATCCCATTACCCGATGCAGGGAAACAATACATACAGCCCGTGCATATCAGTGATGTGGTAGCAACCGTCATAAAGATTCTGAGTAGGGTGGAAGCATTCCACCAGACGGTGCTCAATAAAAACTGCCAAACCCTTGATATAGTAGGCCCACAAGCCATAACAATGGCGGAATATCTGCAAGCCATACGCGCATCATTAGGTAAAACTAAAGCAAAGATTATCCCCATCCCATATTCTCTAGCCCTGCTGGCTGCACGATTAGCGCACCACGTATTCCCCATCATGCACCCAGATAATCTACGTATGTTACAACAAGGCAATACCGCTGATGTTGCACCACTAATCGCTTTGCTAGGTCGTCCACCACTCACACTAGAAGAAGGTTTGAAGCAGACATGACTTATCTACTCATAAAATATGTACATATCATCAGTATGGTTCTGCTATTCGGTACAGGATTAGGCAGTGCATTCTATAAGTGGATGGCAGATAAAACGGGCGTGGTATCGCACATAGCCGTCACCAATCGCCACGTAGTCCTAGCAGATTGGCTATTTACCACGCCCACCATCATTATCCAGCCACTAACTGGATTGTGGATGGTGCACATCACTAACATACCTCTATCAACACCTTGGGTTGCAGCCAGTTTAGCGTTATATGCATTTGCAGGCTTATGCTGGATACCCGTCGTATGGATGCAAATTCGTATGCGCGATATGGCAACAATCGCAAACGATACACAGACAGACCTGCCCAAGCTTTATTGGAAATACACTCGCATCTGGTTTTGGTTAGGTATACCTGCTTTTATTGCCATGATGCTGATCGTTTTACTCATGGTTTTGAAACACACTATTTTATAATTTTAGGAGAACTAAAATGTCTACAATATCCTCAATGCCTCTCTCAATGCCTCTTATGCAAGAAGCACTAGGCGAACAATGGGAAGCATTACCACCATCATTGCAAGCGCACTATCAACATTCCAACAACACCGATAGCGGTGCTCTGGATATCGAATATCCACGTCTGATGCAACCCTACCTAAACATCCTGCGTTTATTAGGTGCATTAGTGAATCAACGTGGAATCGCAGTCCCTGCAACCGTTGAAAAATGGATGGAAGGCGATATTCAGCAATGGAAACGCACCATCAACTTCCCCAATGGAAAAACACTATTTTTCAAAAGCCACTGGGTGTATGCCGGAGGCAATGAACTCATCGAATACGTCAGTCCCTTTTTAGGATTACGCATGGCGGTATCAGTAAAAGACCAGCAACTTCATTACGAAGGCAAACATTACGTTTTAAAACTCGGTAAATTATTACTACCTATCCCAGAGTGGTTGATACTAGGCCACACTACAATAGTTGAAACTGCCTTAAATGATGATGAGTTCGCAATGGATTTCAGGTTGAATCATCCTTGGTTTGGAGAGCTGTTTCGCTATGCGGGCACGTTTACAACAGAATAGTTTCTATGAAAAGAGCCACAACAGTGAGGCTTGTAAGAAATCATACATAAAAATACTTAACCTGTATTTCTCATGCCCGCAGCAATCGCATTAATAGTCCGCAAGAGACCATCAAGGTGTACGGATTCTACGTTATCCGTCCCTTCAATAGCTGATCTATGTCTGCCTAACAGGGTGATCTGGATATGATTAAGTGGATCTAAATATGGATCGCGACGTGTCAGTGAGTACTGCAAGAGGGGAGTATCTTCCATCAATTTCTCAAGACCTGTCGCACTTAATACTTGATCTACGGTCAATTCATACTCTGTACGAATTTTTTCGAAAATACCGAGTGCTTGTTCTTTATTGGGCGACTGTTCGGCATATTCTTTGGCGATATCCATTTGTGCCTTATAAAGTGCCATTTGCACATTACTCATGAGCGCACTAAAGAATGGCCATTCTTTGACCATGGTTTTTAACTGTTCTGCACCGTCATCATGGCTCTTCACATAATTATCTAGTGCTGTGCCCATTCCATACCAAGCAGGCAAGGTATGACGAGCTTGCGCCCAGCCAAACACCCAGGGTATTGCTCGGATGGAATCTTTTGAACGATTTCCTGTGGCTCGATGCGAAGGACGAGAACCTATATTTAATAAGCCGATTTCTTGTACTGGAGTGATATCATAAAAATAATCAAGGAATCCTGTTGTTTCTTCGGTCAAGTTTCGGTAACACACTTCTCCCGTTGCCGCTAACTCAGACATGGCTGTTTTGAAAGCATCTGAAGAGTGTTCCTGCTGATGAATAAGACCGGTACTTGCTTTTAGTAAACCGGTTAAACCTACGCCAAGTTCGTATACGGCTGTTTCTTCATGGCTATATTTATTGGAGAGTACTTCACCCTGTTCGGTGAATTTAATTTGGCCGTGCACCGTACCGGCAGGTTGAGAAATAATTGCTCGATGAGTTGGGCCACCACCGCGACCTACTGTTCCACCGCGCCCGTGGAATAAGCGGCATTTCACGCTGTATTTATTGGTCAGTTCAATAACTTGGTTTTGAGCATTGTATAAATTCCACTGTGAGGCTAATGTGCCACCGTCTTTACAGGAATCAGAATATCCAAGCATGACTTCTTGTAAATTCCCCGATACTTTTAACATTTCTCGATAAATAGAATTTTCAAACAGGTCGGTTAACACACCAGAAATGTGTTGCAGATCTTCAATGGTTTCAAACAAGGGAGATATCTGAATATTTGAGAAATAATTTCCTTCTTTTTCTATACCCGCCAAGCCTACAATGCGAGCAAGAAACATGACTTCCATCACATGGCTTGCTGTATGCGTCATTGAGATAACATAGGTTCCAAAAACAGACTCACCCGCCTCATCACTCATTTCACGCATGACATCAAAGACTTCGATGATGCCTGCTGCAGGTTCAGTCAGTTTTTTAATATTTGCTTTAGGGAGTGTCTTTCTAGCAATCTGTTCGGCCAATAAGGTAAGACGTTCTTGTTCGGGTAAACTTTTGTAGTTCACTTCTGGTATGAATTGCTCAAGTACTTCGCTGACGGTATCTGTATGTTCCGTTGATTCTTGGCGTATATCCAGTTGATACAAGCTAAATCCTAAGGTATTAGCCAAACGCATTAAGTCTTTAAGTTCTCGGTCTGCTATCAACTCATCATTATGACTAATTAATGACTCACGAATTAATTCTAAATCCGCGATGAAGTCTGCCGAAGACGTATAGGCAGTAGCTGACAATATCGAAGTTTGTCCGGCGATACGTTTGTTAACCGTTTTTAAAACACTTTTAAGCCGACATTTCATTATCGTTAATTTGCGACGATAAGGTTCTTTACTGTACGACACTGCATTTTCTTTAAAGACACGGCTTCCTATACGTTGACCATCTTCTTCAAGACTGCGTGTGAAGTCAGCAGAAGGCGTAACCATATCAACATGATGAGAAAGTGAGTCTATCAATTTACTAGTACGGCGAATGTACTCTTTTAATGCTGACTGCATATGCAATCGTATAGCTCTGCGAGTTACTTTCGGTGTGACGAATGGATTGCCATCACGATCCCCTCCAATCCATGAACCAAAACTCAACACACTAGGAATAACGATTTTCTCATCCGGATATACTTTACGCATGGCGCGTTCAAAATAGCGATAAACCATAGGGATTGATTGAAATAAACTCGCGCGGAAATAATACAACCCGTAACTCACTTCATCTTCAACTGAAGGTTTTTTTGTCCTTACTTCGTCCGTTCGCCAAAGTAGCTGTATTTCTACTTTTATCCGACGCTTCAAAGCGCGCTCTTCTTCACCAATCATTTCAGTATCATATAAACCGTCTACCAGCAGAAAAATTCGACGCTGAATATCCATCACAGTTCGTCGACGGGCTTCTGTCGGATGTGCGGTGAATACTGGGGAATACTGTAATTGATTGACGAGTGTTTGCACTTCATCAGCCGTGAAACCGTCTTGTTTTAATTCCTGCATGGTTTTTAAGAAAGAGCCTTCCCATAAAGAGTCTCCACCACCTGCTCGGTAGGTACAACGACGTTGACGGTGCAAAAAATCTTCTTCTACAATATTAGCCACAACGTAGAATACGTTAAACGCACGAATAACATTCTCCAGCAGATTGGTATCCACGGTTTCTATCAATGTCATCATTTCTTGGCGAACGACAGGATCATCTTTATCACGTAGACCTATGTAGCCTTGACGAAGCGTTTCTACGGTTTCGTAGAGCTTTGGATCTTCCTGCTCTTTTAGAACTTCACCTAATAAAATCCCAACACTACGTACCTGTTCTTGTAATGCTTCAACATCGAATACACGTTTTTCAGCTACTTTCATCATTCTATTGCCTTGATAATTTTTCAGGAAGTTCTAAGTAAGTTTATCTAAAATCACTGGGTGTGGTTTTCATGTATAAATAAAATACTTACATACGATATAGGCGATTTATTCACTCTCGTCTTAGTTCTCGGACAAGCTCCTTGAGGCATACTATAAACGAGGTAATTAAACTCGCAAGTAATTGGGAAGATTTTTTTTGTTTTTCAGGTTGAAAAAGGAAAGTTGGCAAAAACTACCATGTGGTGGAGCTTAAAGTGAACCGAGTTGACGACGGCATGGACAAAAGATATTGGCCATTAAACCTAAAAAACGCAGTTGAAACTACTGCGAATGCCTATAGCACTGAATCTA
>CAZDMX010000127.1:0-2622 GCA_964506085.1 uncultured Thiothrix sp.
CTCTACGGGTGAAGTCAGAATTTTCCAGAAAACCTTTAGATTCAGTGCTATAGACGTTCGCAGTAGTTTCAACTGCGTTTTTTAGGTTTAATCAACTGAAATAATTCCTTTGATAATAGCCCTTGCGATGGCCTGTTCCCTAGTGGTTGCTAGTAAGTTGGTACGCGCTAGTTTGATATGATGATCAACCGTAATAGGTTTGATATTCAAAATATCCGCTATTTGTTGAATTCTATTGCCTTGTGCGAGCAGCCTGAGGCAATCTATTTGCCGAGCAGTTAGCTGCTGTTGCTGATATTTCTTGGTTTCTTCCTCGTCTTTTTTTAGCTTTAGGTTTAATTGTTCATGCATGTACATGGCAACGATGCGTAAGGCTTCGCCTTTTTCTGCATACAGTTTGTCAAAATCATCACGCTTGAGAGAAGTACCTAAGTTCCACCCACCAAAATCAGCCCCTACACCTTTTTTCCTCATGGTAAAACTGGCACCAGAGATGAATCCGGTTTTGGAAGCCTCTTCGATTAGATTTCTCTCTTTTTCATTCATAAAATCATAATCATTGTAATACTCAACTCCTGTTTTGAATGTGTCATAAGTTGCACAACAAAATGTGAAAAAGGGGTCAAAGTTAGCGTATTCTTTTTCGATATAAATTTTGCTCCACCAATCGGGCATAGTGGTAAGCAGAATAGTGTCAGCAGCTGTATTTTGATAGCCGCGACAATATACATAAATGATATGAGTGATGCCTTGATCACTAAAGAAATCAACTGCAACTTTCCAGATATCATCCAAGGTTTCGGCGTAAGTTAACTTATCTAAAATACTTTGGTAGGGAGTGAGCATTTGATCCTTTGGCGTACTTAGGCTAATTTCTTTTTGTCAAAGCACCTAAGTGAGGTTAAATCCATCAGAGTGACAGATTGTAGAACATAAGAAAAAACTATGGAAATACATAATTGTTCTTTAAGGATATAAGGCTCATTATCTTCACAGTAGAGAGATTGGAGTGTTTACCGTTTGACTTATCCCTCTGAACTACTTTCCAAGTTCTTTCCAAATTGACCATTAATCTAAGTCTACAAAACAGGGCTAATAGCATGAGACTAAGCATGATAAATAGATACCTTTTTTGTGGTTTGCTAACAGCTGCTTTGTATAGTCCCTCACTTAGTGCGGCAGAGAGTGCGGTAGAGAGTGCGGTAGAGAATGCGGCAGAGAGTGCCAATGAAGATAAAGTATCCGTGTTGGTGTTTGATGCATCCGGTTCTATGTGGGGACAGCTTAACACTGGGCGCAGTAAAATCGACGTTGCCAAAGAAGTCATTGGTGATTATCTGAAAGACCGAGATCAAGACATCCCCTTGGGCATCATTGCCTATGGACATAACCGCAAAGGGGACTGTGCCGATATAGAAGTCCTTGCCAAGGTTGCAAAAC
Organism: uncultured Thiothrix sp.; assembly: GCA_964506085.1. Lineage (GTDB taxonomy): Bacteria > Pseudomonadota > Gammaproteobacteria > Thiotrichales > Thiotrichaceae > HyVt-477. Next base: position 1,441 of record CAZDMX010000127.1, read on the forward strand.
AAGATCATAAGCAGTTAGCTAACAAGCTGAATCAGATTACCCCCAAAGGAAAAACACCACTGACGGATGCTTTAGCACTTGCCGTTGAGAACATTCCAAAAACAGCCGAAGAAGCGGACATTATTCTCATCACGGATGGCTTGGAAACCTGTGATAAAGACCCTTGCGCCTTAGCTCAAAGAATCGCCGATGAGGGGATTAATATTCGCGCACACGTGGTCGGTTTTGGCTTATCAGAAAAAGAGATGAATAGTCTATCGTGTATCCCGAAAAAAACGGGCGGACAGTTGTTGCGCCCGCAATCCGGTAAAGAACTTAGTGCTGCGCTGAAAACGGTAGAAGAAACGATAAAAAAGCCACCCCCCGAGCCTTCAGTTATATCGGTATCGATCCGTCTGAGTTATACGGAAGGTAGTGTTCGCCCAAGTGCCATTCATTATACCGCTAGAAATGTACAAACCGATGAGATGATTGATCTGGGTAAAAGTGAAGACACCGTAGAGATCATTCAAGGGGTAAATGTAGAGCTACCGAAAGGCACATGGCTACTTAGAGCAAAAGGCCCTCAAGGAGAGGGAGAGCTTGAGGTTAGCGTAAGAGAGGGAGCGTCGTATCAGATTCCTTATCTAGCGCTTAAACCTGCGTTTTCATTGGCCAATTACGGTCCCTACCCGTTAGGTCAAGAGCAAAGTTTTTTATTGAATATTGGCAAGCCGATGCAAAAGAACTTAACGTTAACCGCGATGTTGTTTCCCGCTAATGCGGTTGATGGTAAACAACGCATTGACCACGAGTTTCTTATTGGATTGGGTAAAGGTATTCGGGAAATCAATTTTAAATCCCCTAAACAGGCAGGTACTTACCAGATAGTGATTGGAAGAAGCCTTAAAGAACAAGTTGCCAGCTTTGAGATTGAGTATGTCGAGGACGCGACCCCTCGTATAAAAATACCGGATAGCGTTAAGCCTAAGGAAAAGTTTGCGTATGAACTATTTGGACAGTGGTATCGTAATAACACGTTGCTGATCACTCAAAATGGAAAAAAGATAAGTAGTCAATGGATTCAAAATACGATTGAAAAAGAAGGCGTTTACCTAACCGCTCCCGATGAGGCAGGAACTTACCGTATTTTCCTTCGTTATAAAGAGGTAAGCGGTAAGTATGTTACCGAGTCGTTGGCAG
>CAZDMX010000127.1:2722-6552 GCA_964506085.1 uncultured Thiothrix sp.
GCAAAGAAAGCCAAAACCAAGACACAGAGTAACAATGAAAACCTTCCTCTTGCACCTGTTAATACGTTAAATGGAAACTGGACACTAACCAACCTTGATATAGAGGGAGATAGTCCTGAACTACTGCTGACGACTACGATGGTTCAGTCACCCATCAAAACAGAAGCAATAGGTGAAGTTAGACTAGCAAAAACAGAGTTTTTAGGTCAGAAAATATCAGCAGAAAAAATTCAGATAGCGCCTTCTCAGCGCGACGAAAACCAGCCCATCGTCAATATTTCATTTAAAACCACCCATGGCGCGTACACCGCTCGACTGAAATACCATCCAACGCATTATGACGAAAGAATAGAGGGCTGGGGTGGGCCTTTATATTTGAATGGAAGGGAAGTTGCGGTTGTCTTATTTGAAAATACAACAGCGACTAAAGCTTACGAAGACCGAAACCACGCGAGTTCAAATAAGACCCCTCTCTCTTCTGAGGCTGTTGCGGGGACAGGTCAAACCCAGATAGACACCTTTCCGTATAGCGAATATCAAGGGCAATGGATCCTACATTCACCCAATGATCAACTGATACATATCACCGTTCAAGATAAAAAAGAGCATGTTCCCGCAGGTGCTTATTTTAGCGTCTATGAAGCATCAGAAGATTTCTTGGGGAAGCTCATGCATGACGATGAAATGAGGCTTAACCAACAGGCAGAACAATTAAAGCTTCATTTCAGCACACTCAAAGCGACTTATCAGGTGGTACTTAACCAAGATAATGAAACTTTCTTTAGCGAGGTTTGGAAAGGTGTTACCCCTGAACGTAAAGATTCTTTATGGACAGGCTACTTGCAACTAGATGATGGTAAAAAGATCCCTGTTTATTTAGAAAAAATGATCGCAGAAAAACCATCGGCAACCACACGGACAGACCTTTTCTTATACGACACCGAAAACCTAGATGAGTTAGACCTTGTTTTCACTTGCCAACAAGCATCATGCAGTTATGACGACAAAGCTACTTCATTGACAGCCATCCCTTTGCTGAAAGACTGGGCGATACAGTCTCCTTATTTTTATGCAACAGCAGCGGGTCAACAAGCTACGATTCCTACTATTCTGTTTATACATACAAAGACAGGGGTGTGGTTTGTACTGAATCAACGACAAGCTAGCAGCCTGATGTTTGAGTGTCTAGAGTTTGGTAAAGACGGGCGACTATCCAGCGAAGAAAAAATATGCTCCCCCAAGAATATTCCAGATACCGTTCTGGGTGACATGGTAACGCAGATTGAAAATGTTGAGTTTTGGCGTATGAAGTCTTACGCCGAAAAGACTGAAGACCCAACCAGCAAGCAAAAACTAAAAGATGCTTTATTTCCAAATGGAGAAAGAGTCAATTGAGTAAATCGTACCTCTCGGGTAGTGAATCCATTGCTGGTATAGGTGAAAGGCGTATTACTCTAGTGGTACTGTAACGGCATTAAGTCATCAGAGTATCGTACAAATTACAGCTTATAGTTCTGCATCAAAAGAGAATGACAAGTCGAGAGTCATTGCAGAGAAAGTAGCCAGTGGCATGTTAGAAGCATTAATTAAATAATTAGGATATTTCAAGATGAAAAGAAAACTAAGCATAAAGGTATTGGGCATAACGCTACTTTCGCTGCTACTAATTGCCTGTGGTGACAAAACAGGAAATACGAATAACGATCCGCAGGTAAAGTCAGCATTTTCTGAAAACAAAGACGTTATTCAACCCTGTGACGTATTAACAGATAGTTATATACAGTCAACGTTTACTGGTGCAACAGAAGTGAAAAAATTCGACTTTTCTGGTGGCTGCGGTTATACCTTCACACAGGACACTCTCGAATATAATCTACAGTTAAACTTAGAGTCCAGTAGAAATTCGGTAGAGCAGCCTGAAGCGATCTTTAAACGGCTTGTTGATTTCTACAAAGAAAACGATAGTTTTGATTCTCTTAATGAGGTGGGCGATAAAGCCTATTATTTTAACAAAGTTAAGAATCTGATTGCCTTGGGACAAGGCAATGTTATTCGTGTGCAATTTTATTTTAACAGTAATGATGATGACAAATTGAAGAGCATGACGGTTACGGTTGCAAAAGACATGTTAGCCGAACTCTCCAAACCCAGATAGAGAAAATAATGATGCGATGTCACGAAATAGATTATGAAATTATTGGCGCTGAAATGCAGCTGATTGAAGTTGAATTAGACCCCGGTGAAACCGTTGTCGCCGAAGCCGGTGCCATGACCTATATGGAAGAAGGCATTACCTTTGAAACACGAATGGGCGATGGCAGTGAAACTGATGACGGCTTTATGGGTAAGTTGTTTCAGGCGGGTAAGCGCTTTGTTTCGGGCGAATCTATCTTTACGACCCACTTTACCAATCAGGGACAAGGCAAAAAGCGGGTAGCGTTTTCGGCACCTTACCCTGGCAATATTATTCCACTGAATATGGCGGAATATGGTGAGAAAATAACTTGCCAAAAAGACGCATTTTTATGTGCCGCTTTAGGCACAAAGGTCGATATTGCTTTTAACAAGAAGATTGGAACAGGCTTCTTTGGCGGTGAAGGCTTCATCTTACAGACCATCGAAGGCGATGGTATGGCGTTTATTCAAGCAGGCGGAACGGTTATCAAAAAGGAGCTCAAGGGAGAAGTGTTGCGAGTGGATACCGGCTGCTTGGTAGCCTTCACCGATGGCATTGATTATGACATTCAAAAAGCAGGTAATTTGAAGTCAATGGTCTTTGGTGGTGAAGGTATCTTCCTTGCTACGTTGCAAGGCACAGGTACGGTTTGGTTACAGAGTTTACCGTTCTCTAGAATGGCCGACCGTATTGTTGCCAATAGTGGCAGTGGCGGAACAGGAGAGGGTTCTGTGCTAGGCGGTATTGGCAATTTATTGGATGGGAAGTAAGGCACTTAAACTGGCTTCCAGTGCAATTAGCTCCCACGTTATAACGTGGGAGCTTGCGCTTTCTTAATCAGGGCTGATAAATGACTAGAAAACTATCAATGATGCGATGTTCCCTAAAACAGGACCTACTGTTCGTGTTGATACTGTGGTGTCTGCCTTGGTTTACATCGTTTGCAGCAAGCTCTGATGGAAAAGAAGAAAGTATTACCCTGATGGAGCTTGGCAATTAATACAACACCGCAGTAACTAATTAACAATAAATCAACAGAGAGATGGAGAAAATGATGCAAAAGAAACTAATAGCAACACTAATAGCTGCCCCTTTTTTAATAGTAAATCCCATTTGGGCCGATGATATTACGGATCAAATCCAGACAGCGCTAACCGCATATGAAGATAAAGATTATCGAACCGCAGTCGATGAACTAAAGTTTGTTACTGCTCAATTAGAAAAGCTTAAAAATGAACAAAATCAAACATTATTACCCGACCCTCTCGATGGCTGGAAAGTAGAAGCTGGGGATAATGCAGATAGTCAAATGGCAATGGCGATGATGGGCGGTGGAAGCAGTATGAAAGCGACCTATTTACGAGAGAAAGAAACGGTAGAGATAGAAGTGTTGGCAAACTCACCGCTGTTATCCATGATGACGATGATGATTAACAACCCGATGATGATGGCCTCTGATAAGAATATTAAGCCCTTTCGCTATAAAAAATCCAAGGGTATGAAAAAAACAGATGGGAATACAACGGAAATTACGTTAGTGCTGGCAGGACAGATCATGGTGAAAGTGACAGGAGAAAACCTAAAGGATGAGGCGATACTGGAACAATATCTGGATGCTATTGATATGGCTAAGCTTAAAGAAGCACTTTTGTAG
>CAZDMX010000128.1:0-6547 GCA_964506085.1 uncultured Thiothrix sp.
TAGCCAAATTCAGCTTTTCCGCAGTAGGCTCACTGTTCTCGGACAAGCTCCTAGGACAGTCTATCACCTAAGTATTTAAGGTTTTCAATAATCAGATAAAAGCACAGGTTGAAGAAATAATAGGCAAGGGAGGGGGATGGTATTATAGTCAGATTAATGTGTTCGGTTTATCGTAAACCTTGCCAGCTCTTCCAAAGCTGTTTTGAATTCGTTTTCCTCAAGGCAAGATAAACTTTCAATGGCCATTTCAACTTCGCGTTTGGCCGCATCACGGGTATAAGCGAGGGAGTCTGTAGACGCTATAATCTTTAATATTGCCTTCAAATCGCTTTTATCACCACCATTCTCAATGGCATGACGAATAAGTTGCGCATCTTCATCTGAGCTACGTTGCAAGGCAATAATAAGAGGAGCGTTGGCTTACCCTCAGCAAGATCATCTCCAATATTTTTGCCTAACTCTTCGGCAGAAGCACTGTAATCTAAAATATCATCCACTAATTGAAAAGCAGAGCCTAGATGCATGCCATACCGTGCGATAGAGTCTTGTTGTTCTTTTGGGAGTTCCGCTAAAACTGCACCTATAAGGCAAGCAGCTTCAAATAACTTGGCTGTTTTAGAATAAATAACTTCCAAATAGCGCTCTTCAGTCGTATCTGCATCATTACAATTTAGTAACTGTAGCACTTCACCTTCAGCAATCGTATTAGTGGTATTGGCAAGAATTTCCATGATGCGCATCATGCCAACATCAACCATCATTTCAAAAGCACGAGAATAGAGAAAATCACCTACTAAAACTGCGGCTTGATTTCCCCACACATTATTCGCTGTCTCTTTGCCTCGGCGTAAATCAGATTCATCCACTACATCATCATGCAGTAACGTTGCCGTATGGATAAATTCAACGATAGCCGCCACATCCACATGACGTTCACCCTTATAGCCACACGCACGCGCAACCAATAGCGCAAGCAAGGGACGCAAACGCTTGCCTCCGCTATTAATAATATAGGCGCTGAGTTGATTGACTAGCGCCACTTCTGACTGCAATCTACGTTGAATCAACGTATTTACAGCATCCATGTCACTAGCTGCCAGCTTATAAATTGAATTAAAATCCATTGAGCTATAAATTTATTAGGTGATTGGTTTTAGGTTAGTAGGTAAACAGTAGCGCATGCTAGGTAGATGCTTTGATTGTGTCAAGTAATATACCCTCTACAGTGACATTCATCACTTTGAATCGTTGCCAATGCAAACTCAAAAGAGTTTTACATTTTTTTTAATATTTTTCTGAGTGCTTTTCTTGGTGTTTTTCTTGGTTGATGTTTGATTGGCACGTTGAATTTCAATTTGAATCGTATCACCTTGTTTTTTATCCAACAGGATGATTTTGACATCTCCAGAATTAGTTACGCTTACACCATCAATAGAGATGATTTTATCTCCCTTTTTTATTCCGGCTTTATGTAACTTCGAAATACTTGTTACCAATACGCCAGCTTGGGAAGACTCCATAACAATACCAATTTTCCCCGCGACAGGTAGCTCAGCATGAACGGTATGTAGAACAAAATCTACTTGTGACAAGTCTTCAGGCAGGTCATTGACAATTATCGCTGTGGGTAATTTTAATCGGACAGGTATAGCTTGACGAACAACGTGGCCAGACCCAGCCAACAATACCATTTTGTCGATCCTGCCTGAATGTATAGACTTGACAGCATTTGCAGCCATACTTGCATCCCATGCTAATTGCACATCAATAAAGTTATCCATCCTTTTTTTGTTAGCATGGAAAGCAGATGAATGCCGATGAAAAACTTTTATTAGCCTAGCTCGATAAGATTCACTAGTGTTCATCTCTTTGGGTAATTTTCGCCTATCGGCTACGCTTAATCCAGCAAGCCCTTTTTTGCTGATTTTTTTGGTTAATTCCGTGGGAGCATTAAGAGCAATTAATGGAATTTTATGTTTTTTTGCGTAATGGAAAATGGCACGATAGAGTCGGAAGTCATACCCCCAACGCTTATACCATTGAGTCCTCTTCAGCATCTGTGCATCAGTGAGATGGCCTGCAACATAATCATCTAAAGCTTGTTGATAAGGACTTTGCACGAACTCAAGGCCTATACCCATCCCCTTCTTGGACCAGTGTGGGTACAATGCCTTTATGACTGCCAACTGATTTTGATGGTCACGATAAGATGTATGACTTTCACCGACTAGTACTACTCGCTGTCGAAGCAGTACAGGCAGAATAGACTCAAGGTTGGTGCTTTTACGGACATCCACAACATTGATGTGTGGAGTATTATTTTTGTCACTAGCACCTTGGTGATTAACCTTTGGTAAAGGGGTACAGCCACTAATGCCAATCAATAGTAGAAAAAAAATAGAGAGTCTAATAATAACCATCAATCGCCTTGCCTATACGCTGCAACGTCTTGGTAAATAAAGCACCGTCTTCCTGAAGAAGCGTCATACGGAAACCTGTCAGCTCACTTCCAAAACCTGTCAGTGGTACTACACAAATGCCTTCAGCTCCCATCAATTCATAGGCAAATTGAAAATCTGCTGCCATGGTTTCTTTCTCCAAGCTATCAAGCTCAAGGCGAATATCTTTATTTTTAGATGGCAACGTTGAGTACGGTAAATCAAGCAGCTCAATGACTAAATAGAATACGCCTTGGGGCTTATTGAAGCGCACATGCGGCATGTCTTTGAAGAAAACCTCAGCCTCATCAGCGCGTTGTTTGTATTTTGTGATACGCGCTTCGAGCATAGCGGGATAAAGTGAGTGACTGTACAGTGATGGCAGTATTTTTTGAGGTAATGCTGTGGAACAAACCTCAAGCATTTTTGCCAATAAGATGACATGAATATAATCGTTAAAGGCTTCATCTTTTTCAACATTGTAGACTTCTATCCAACCACAACGTGATCCTGGCCACGGTATATCTTTACTGATGCCTTTCATGCTAATACCGGGAACATCACCAATAATCTCGTATAACAACGTGTTATCAACACCTGGGAAAGTCATGTGGTGATAAATTTCATCAAAAATTAAGAAGCAGTCGTATTTTTTGGCAATAGCTACGATTTTTTCTAATGTTTCTCGTTGATAAACACTACCCGTTGGATTGTTAGGATTGATAACTAATATCGCAACGATTTGTTCATTAAAATGAACATGGTTTTCAATCTCTTCAATATTGGGTTCCCAGTTATTTTCTGGATCTAATGCATAAGAAATAAAATGACAACCCGCATGCATCGCTTCTGCGGTAGCATGTGAAGGATAGGTTGGCGAGGGAACGAGTACGCGAGCTTCTTTGGGTAGGTTATTAAGGATTTTGTTAATGGCTTCGCCCAGACCATTGAAGAACAGAATGTCATCCAAGGTACAGACTTTATTGCTAGAGAAGTTCTCCAACACATATTTACGTGCGTTAATATCACCCCTTGAATCAGTATAGCCGTATGTAGCAGTATCAGCGATATGCTCACTGAGGATATTCTTCATCCAATCGGGAATTTCTTCACCCGAAGCAACGGGATCACCGATGTTTTCCCATATCATTTCAAAATCGGCAAGTTTCTCAAACTTTTTACCAATTCCAACGACTTCTCGGATGGGATATCGTAGAAGACTATGTTCTGTTCGTAGTAGGTTTTGTCTCACAGTGGCTCTTGCTGGACGTTTCTAAAAAGCTCATGATAACAAACCATACTCAATCCAGAAAGTTTATGTTTCTAGCATTTCTCTATTGGTTTGACACTTCCAGCACGACTCAAAGCTACCATCATTTTCTTCATTGCACTTACTGCAAGTCCAATCGCTTTTATTTGCAGAGTTCGTTAATTTCGTCTCAATTATTAATCGTGCTTTATCTAAATCATCATCATTGACTACCCATAATTCTAGAATAGTGTTTGATATGCCAAGTTCAGCGCCTCCAGTAGAACTTGAAAATTCATTCTTTATATGACAATCAATCCTTTCTAACTCAAGCCTATTTTTGACTGAGTATAGTAGCGCTCTACTCTCATTTTGGTAGACTAATTTCATTGGTTACCTTATAAACCCATGCTCTTCACTTCCACCCGCTGCTATAACTGTAAAAATAGATCAGACAACTATGCTTAACTATACTCAACTATACTTTAGCGGGACGTGCTGCTTTCTTACGCTCATGCTCTTTTAAGAAACGCTTACGGATGCGGATGTTTTCCGGTGTGACTTCCACCAACTCATCATGATCGATAAACTCAAGTGCTTGTTCAAGCGTCATACGAATAGGCTTGGTTAAGATAAGGTTCTCATCAGTTCCAGCCGCACGAATATTAGTTAGCTGTTTTGCTTTTAGCGGATTAACAACCAGATCATTATCACGGCTATGTATTCCAACCACCATGCCTTCATAGATTTCTTCACCATGACCAAGGAATAATTTACCGCGCTCTTGTAGATTAAACAGTGCATAAGCAAGTGCCTTACCCTGTCCATTAGCAATTAGCACACCACTATTACGCTGTCCGATTTCACCCGCCTTATATTCACCATAGTGATCAAAACTATGGTATTTCAAACCGGTACCTGAAGTAGCCGTCATAAATTCTGTTTGGAAACCAATTAAACCACGTGAAGGAATGATATATTCAAGACGTACTCGACCTTTACCATCTGGCTCCATATTCTTAAGTTGGCCACGACGGTCACCTAATTTTTCCATGATAGTACCTTGATGCTCGGCTTCTATATCAATGGTTAAATCTTCGTAAGGCTCCTGCATTTGACCATCAACTTCCTTGATAATAACTTCAGGACGCGACACCGCCAGCTCAAAGCCCTCACGACGCATGGTTTCAATCAAAATACCTAGATGCAGCTCACCACGACCTGATACTCTAAATTTATCTTTATCATCCATCTGCTCGACACGTAACGCCACGTTATGTAGTAGCTCCTCATCTAAGCGCTCGCTAATATTACGCGAAGTAATAAGCTTGCCTTCTTTACCTACAAACGGGGAGTTGTTGACCTGAAAGGTCATCGTTACAGTTGGCTCATCTACACTAAGAGGTGGTAAGGCTTCTATGTGATTAGGGTCACATAGTGTGTCTGAAATGTACAGCTCGTCCATTCCAGTGAAGGTAATAATATCACCCGCTTGTGCCTCAGGAACTTCTATACGCTCAAGACCATGGAAGCCGTGAATTTGCAGGATACGTCCATTTCGGACCTTACCTTCCGTATCAATGACTTTAACAACTGAGTTTTTAGAAACCCTACCTTGCTTGATTCGACCTATACCGATCAAACCTACATAAGAATTATAATCAAGAGAGCTCACCTGTAGCTGGAAAGGTGCATCTGGGTCAACATCTGGATGTGCCACATTATCAACAATTGACTGAAATAGTGGGTTCATATCGCCTTCGGTAACGTCAGCATCCAAGCCAGAATAGCCATTCAGAGCAGACGCATAAACAACAGGGAAGTCTAACTGCTCGTCTGTTGCACCTAGTTTGTCGAACAACTCAAATGTTTGATCCAAAGCACGATGAGGATCAGCACCATTTCTATCAATTTTGTTAATTACTACGATGGGTTTGAAGCCCATATTAAAAGCTTTTTGTGTTACAAAACGAGTCTGTGGCATTGGACCATCAACTGCGTCAACGATCAGTAATACACTGTCTACCATTGACAACACACGCTCAACCTCGCCACCAAAATCGGCGTGACCAGGAGTATCTACAATATTGATACGGTAGTCGTTCCACGTAATGGCCGTGTTTTTGGCCAGAATTGTGATACCACGCTCTTTCTCAAGCTCGTTAGAATCCATCATGCGCTCACCATGATCAGCGCGATCTCCCAACGTTCCGGATTGCTTTAACAACTCATCAACCAAGGTAGTTTTTCCATGGTCAACGTGGGCAATGATGGCGATATTTCTTAGGTTTTCTATCACAATTTTGTACTCGTAATTTTTTGGATGCGCGATTATACTCTTTATGAGTATATTAGTACATTGTTATATTTGTACATAAACCAATTAATTAGAGTGAAAACTTAGGCAAACAATATGACATTAAATACAACACATTATGACAGCATTGATGGTGAAAAAGGGGTGCGGAGACTAGTAGATAGATTTTACGATTTAATGGATGATCGTGATGACGTGAAGGAGTTACGTCATTTACATGCAAAAAACCTGAAGGGTTCGCGCAACAAGCTCTTCCTTTTTCTATCAGGCTGGCTAGGCGGGCCATCTTTATATATTGAGAAATATGGACATCCGCGCTTACGTCAGCGTCATATGCCTTTCAAAATCACTTCTTTAGAACGAGATCAGTGGGTAAGCTGCATGAGTCAGGCGCTAGATGAACAGATCGAGGATAAAATGATGTTACAAAATTTGAAAATGTCTTTTTATAAAGTCGCCGATCATATGAGAAACACCGAAAACTCAGATTAAATCAATCTAGAACCCACAGTAGAACGACTTATAGGTTGATTCCAGGGTCTA
>CAZDMX010000129.1:0-6476 GCA_964506085.1 uncultured Thiothrix sp.
CATAAGATCCAAAAATTGATTGATAATGTTTAATCAAAAACCCATCAAAGCATCACCGATCATCATGTTCTTGATAGCCAGTCGATCTACGCAGCTCGCGCGCTTGTTTTCACTTTTATCACAAGGTGAACGTTTAGCCCATCGATGCGCAGCGCAGCAAAGTCGATTGATGGCGGCTCATGGCAACATGTCATATGCCAGGTTTTTTAAACGACAATCACGGCAAGAACGCTTTCATGCGCGTGTCTTCGACAGCACGGTGCTTTGGTTAACTAACAGCAAAGTAAACACTCGCTGCAAATATCTTGATCTATATGCAAAAAATATAGAAAATGCGTTAGAGAACCATGCCATAGCAGAATCGGTGCTGGCGACGCAAGTCATATTGGAAAGCATTGGCAAACTAGTGCTCGAAGGCATTGATGTGCGTATGGAACGACAATGTTACGGTCTGAAAAAAATTAGAGCCATCATTCTCGCACAAGAAGCAGAACACCATGAATTTGGTCAAAGCCAACTGCTAAGTTTAATGCAGGATAGCAACACCAGTCTATCAACGATGCAACAGCTATCGCAACGATATCAAGAGCTCGCCAATAAAATGTTTGATGAGTTGGCACCAATTTTTGACAGTCTGGGCGCCGATATCGATAGCTATAAATCACAACTTAGCGATCATATTCCAACGCCCTTACGAATAGGCTAGGCGACAATGATGGTCAGCGTAATCATTCCTGTCCTCAATGAACAAAAAGCTTTACCGCAAACGTTAACCTCTTTGCTCGAACAAGAATGTCAGCGCAAATGGCTTCGAGAGATTATTATTGTCGATGGTGGCAGTCACGATGCAAGCCTGTCAATAGCTCAAAAATTTAGCCAATCACTGCCTATAAAAATCATACGTGCAGCACGTGGCCGCGCCTCACAAATGAATGCTGGCGCTCAAGTCGCATCCGCGCCATGGTTATTATTTTTACATGCGGACACACAATTACCACAACGTGGTTTAAAAGAACTATATCGAGCCACCTGTAAATCTGGAGTAGTTGCCGCTTGTTTTAAGCATAGTTTCTCAGGCAAGTATTGGGGGCTACGCTTTATTTCATGGCTGCATAATATGCGCTTTCGCCTCACCAAAATCATGTATGGTGATCAGGCGATTTTCGTGGCACGCGCTACTTTCTTTGAGATTGGTGGCTTCTCTGAGCAAAACACGGAAGACATTTTATTCAGCAAAAAACTTCTCACCATTGCCACGCCGCTGATGCTAAATGTAACAATCACCACTGATTCTCGCAAATTTGAACAAATAGGCGTATGGCAAGCACTGCGCTATGTTATCGGTATTCAATGCCAACATCAGCGTGGCAGCACTATTAGCCATCATAACTTTTTTCAAAATTATCGCTAATCACGTTTTATTGATTAGGGAGCCTCTAATGTTTCTGCAACAACGAGATTGTATCTGAAATTTTTCAGATCGAGACGACAATCGCAGTCAATAGCAAGGCCATTAGCAAAATTGGTAACGAAGACCTGGCAACAACAGGTGCAAGATCGTGTTCCATGACACATCAGAGGCTAGCATGCTAATTTATAGTATTTACTGTTGAGGCCGATAAACAATTGGGTTTAAGGGCTTTGTAAAGACTAAATGTTAGTACTATTTAGTGGATTATGCTTAAATCGTTTTATTTGATTGTAGGTTTTTCATGATTGATCATATCGCGATTAAACGCATTGTATTTACATCACTGCTTGCTTATCTAGTGATTGCTGCTGAACTTATGTTATTAACTTCCTATCGAATACTGCATCTGCAGTCTGCGGCCGAAATTTTATGTAGTAATGATTTATCTAGCTATGTTATCTGTATGAATGAATTGATTCATATAATGCTATTTGGTGGGCAGTGGAGTGCGGTGAAATATACGGTTTATGTATGTACTTTGTTTCCGATTATATTCCTGTTATTTCTACGAGAAAGAGTAAATATTTCTGCCAATATGCTTGCTTTGAGCCTTGTTGTGGTTACTGCATTAATGGCAACTATGACCCCAGCATGGATTGAGTCGGCTGCGGTGCTTAGTGCTACCTTGCTTGTTGCATTGGTGATGTCTAGGCAGCACTCTCAATCGATATAAAAGCTAACTCGCTCTAACGTTCAATAGGCGACACTGACGTATCAGCAATTTATGAAGTGGTTTTAGCCGCTGCTGGCTACAATCTAGCCAAGTTACTGGCTTGGCTAGATTGTGCCTGGATAAAGTGGACCACAAAGAGAGAATATCGCCAATTGGAAGGCCACCTTCAGAGCAAATGCTAACTACCGACGTTATCAGTCAGGGGTGACTAAATATACTTTCGTTTTGGCCGATACAGCTTTGTGAGAGTAATGACTAAGCTCTCTATTTTGTAATGTATATCGCCAATGAGTTGAGCGTATACGTTAATTAATTATTTGATTAGGAGACAACTTCATGAAAAAGCAGTTTAAGCAACTGGGCCAGGGGATGACTGAATATATTATCATTGTTGCATTGATCGCCATTGCGGCTGTTGCAGTATATGGTTTCTTTGGTGATACCATTCGTGGACAAGTGGGCGCAATGTCTCAAGAACTCTCTGGTAATGATGGTACCGCAGCACAAGGTAAATCAGCAGCTGCCGCAGGTAATGCTGCAGGCGCAGCAAGTGATAAGAAAACGCTTGGTAGCTTTACCGGTCAATCAAACTGATCTGCATATTGATCAGTTAATTTAAGCCAGATTGTATCATGTGCTATCCCCGGTCAAAACGTTACCGGGTACGCAACAAACAATCTGGTCAAGCGATTGTACTAATACTCCTTCTCACATTGGTTGGCGTAGTAGGAGCTGTGTCGCTAGTGAGTACTGGATTACTTACTAGCGAAAAAATGCAGCTGCAATATGCAGCTGATGCATCGGCTTATAGTGTCTCGGTGATTGAGGCACGCGATCTTAATTATACGGCCTATATGAACCGCGCTATGGTGGCTAACGAAGTCGCTATTGGACAGATGGTTAGCATGATGTCATGGGCGAATATGTCGCGCAGTACACCAGAATTTATCGATGACTATGCTTTTAAGTTAGACCTCATTATCGCAATTGCCACTCTCGGCACTGCAAGTGGCTCTGCAAGTAGTGCGGTAAAGCCTGTTACTCAACCTCTACGTACCGCGACAACGGTAGTATATAAAGTGGTCGAGGCATTTACCAAGCCCGTTACTATTGCGTTGTCCACCTTAAATAGAATGTATAATCTGTCGCAACAGGGCGTGCATTTATTGAGCTTTATTTTCTCGGCATCGACACTTTTTGATATTAAGGATAAAAATATTGATGGTGCTGATTTCTCCGAATTTGGTGCGGTAGCGCTGGCACGCCATTTTACGTCGTACTATGGCGACCTACTTAGTCAAAGATTATATGGCTTTGTTGATTCGTATTCTCCGGGAGCTGACACCAAAAACCAGAAAGGTATGCATCGTCTTGCCCAAGTAATTAATGATTCTCGAGATGGCTTTACCAAAAATCGCAAATGCGACGTTCAATTGGGTGGTAAATCGCTACCTCGGCTTAATCTAGGTATTCTAAAGATTACTTTTACAACGCCTGGTGTAAATTGTCGGCCGAATGCAGTTAATTCGACGAATGGTGGTTGGGATGCGACTTTATTTGGCGTTAAAGTTGAGATAGATGTCTTTTTGCTGATCGCAGATTTTTCTATTCGTGCCGGTATAGGTCGTCAGGGCGGTACTGATTTAAGGGAAGGCAGCGATGGTAACTATACTTGGTCTGGCACAGATACATCAGATCCAAGGGTCAGGTTAAATGGCGGTTTCAAGTTATGTTTAGGTATACCTCTTGTAGGTCGTGTATGTACTCCTCGGGTTGGCTTTGATTTAGATCCTCCCATTCCTCCTTTTGGGGTGGGTGCTGCTTTAGCAGGGAATAAACCGCCAAGCACATCGAACATTTCTTATAGCGGCGCTGATCGTGATATTCAATATGGTGGTGCTAGTCGTAATGTGTTGGCTTGGGATTTTGTGTTGCCCCCGTTTTTAATTACCCCGAGTACTATCAAGCACATAAAAAGCGTGAAGACTCAGTTCACAAGCAAAGATCGCAATATACACAAGGGCTATAATCTGCGCGGTTACCTTGATACCGATGAGATACCCAATATCAGTACAACCAGTGAAAGTGGTGATTGGATCTCAGGTATGGAAGCACCTTATCTATTAGTGGCACTAACTAAAGATGATGTCGTAAAGAACAGTCAATCATCCTTAGGTCGTTTTAAATTTGACCCACCAAAGAATGGTTTATTGGGTTCAACTGTACCAATGGGAGTGATTGCAAAGTCTGAGGTGTATTATACCAGACCTTCAAATTTAAGTTATTTCAAACGCAGTGATGGCCGTGAAGAAAAACCAAATGGATTCAACCCTTATTGGCAGGCTCGATTGGTAGATACCAGTTATATCGATCGTGTAGCGGCATTAGCTTTTCAACATGGCCAGGCACCTTTACCAGCAGAGGCATTTGCCATTATTTCTCAGGCCCAGGCATTAGTAAATAAACTATTATGAATAAACGTCGCCAAACACCTCGTCGTAAGCAACTAGGGCAAGCTATGACTGAAATGGTGGTCGCCAGTGCGTTCGTTGTGGTGCCTTTGTTTCTTATTGTGCCTATGGTTGGCAAATATATTGATATGAAGCATGCAGCGGTGAATAGTGCGCGTTATGCAGCATGGGAGAGAACGGTATATTTTAACGATGAAACGTTGGCCAATCAGCCGTCAGGTTTTAGCGGGTTTGCCGCCGCTAATTTTCCTCTAAAGAGTGACGGTGTTATAGCGAAAGAAGCACAATTACGCATATTTGCCGAAGCAAAAGCACCTATTGGAGTAGTTGCAACCAGTGTTGGCCGGAAATTTTGGACCTATCATGATGGCGATACCATGTATTCGCCACCATTAGCAGAGAAAGCATCGATAAAATCGAACCAAAACACACCTGATAAAACTTTTGGTGTCGCAAGATCGGTTGTTCAGGGAATCGGTGATGTGGTGGCGTTTATTACTGATGTTTTACCTTTTAGTTCATCAACGTTTGATGCCATTAATATGCGAGGTGGAACCGAGGTGTCTGTCTCAATGAGCGTTAAGCCAGCACCTGATTTTACCAATTTGCGTGGTGATCAAGATTCATTGGTTGACGACGGCACTGGACTCAAAATGTTGGCTAAGGCCGGTGTATTATCACAGACCTGGAGCGCTGGAGGTGGCGAGCATTTGCAGAGCCAGGCTCAAGCACTAGCGCCAACCAAGTTGATTGGTGATGTCTTTAATTTAATTAGTATCCCGGGTATTGGCTCTGGACAAGATTTGATTGCAGCAGCGTTATTAACGCCCGAATTTTCTAGTAAAAATCTGGTATTCGGTCAAATGGATGTTGATGCTTTGCCAAGAGATAAGTTTTTAGTGCCAGAATTTCCTGACGCCGATGATGATGACGAACCGTTATGTAATGATAAAGGTTATTGTCGTGAATAAATATTCATATTGTTGGGTTTTTCTTCTAATAGTGATTTTTTTCTCTGCTAGTAGTGTTAGCGCGGCTGAGTTATTACCACCACCGCCAAATTCTACAATTGCTAGTGTTTCCAGAGACAGTTCAATATTAGGCATAAATATGTCAATCCGTCGTTTCGATAGTCGCTTATCAGCAGAACAAGTTATCGAATTCTATAGCAAGCGCTGGACTAACACTGCAGCTATTACACATTTTTCTCCTTGGCAGATGATTGGTAAAGCTGAGAGGAAGAAGTACTTGAATGTACAAGTTCAGACAGGGCCTTCCGGTTCTTGGGGTTATTTGAGTATTAGTGATTTGCCAGAACGTCTCGCGAAGAATGATTTTGAATTACCTGATGGTAAGAATTTTCCAAAGATGTCTGGCAGCAAGGTACTTAGCGATCAGCAGCAGCGGGATGATATTAAGGATGCTCGTACATTGGTGTTAAGCAATGGTTTTTCAGTCGACTCTAACAGCCAGTTTTATCGCCAACACTATAAATCACAAGGTTGGCAATTAGTTGCCGATAGTAAGGGATCAAAGATGAAAGGCGCTGCTATGACTTTTAGCAGGGGCAGGAGTTTATTGTCATTGACCATAAACCGGCTTGATTCAATAACCAGTGTTGTAGCAAATATTGAGACAGCTAAGCTATTTTAGCAGGACTAGATAGAGAGTTAAGTACAGTGAGTCAGAGGGTTATTTTGGTAAGCAATAGAAAAAACCGTAATTGCATCCGCAGCTCTCGTACGCAGAATATAGGCCAGTCTATGGTCGAATACGTGGTGATATTGGCTGCGTTGACAACAGCTTTACTGGCATCTGGTTTAGGAAATATTGGCTTGTCGAAAACTGAAAACGATTCTTT
>CAZDMX010000130.1:0-6474 GCA_964506085.1 uncultured Thiothrix sp.
CTTGCTCAATTACAGACTTTCGTAGATCGAAGTATTCGATTCCAAGTGGAATCCCTTTACACGCAAGAGCAATACGATATTGTTATAATGTGAGTTAACTACTCATTAATTGCCGCCCAAAAACAGACCCCTCCCCAACCATCCCCCTGCTAGGTGGAGGGAGTTTTTGCTTTCTGGATGCTAGCTAATTAATTAAATATAAAAAGAAATGGAGGAAATAATGGCGAAAATTGCCGCTATTCAAATGGCGTCAGGCCCACATGTACAAGCTAACTTAATGGAAGCCTCCAGGCTAATTAAAGAAGCTACAGCTCAAGGCGCAGTGATGGCAGTGCTGCCTGAAACATTTGCTATTATGGGCAATAAACCGACTGACACCGTAGCGGTTGCCGAAGAAGCTGGAAACGGCTCCATGCAATCTTTTATGAGTAAATGCGCCAAAGACAACAAGATATGGATAGTGGCCGGGACTATTCCGATTAAATCTTCAAATCCTGCAAAGTATTATGCTGCTTCAATTATGTACAATGATAAGGGCGAGCAGGTTGCAAGGTATGATAAAAGACACTTGTTTGATGTTGAATTATCCGAAGCAAAAGAGACCTATACCGAGAGCGATACGATTGCAGCTGGTGAACACCTAGTTGTCGTCGACACGCCTTTTGGGAGAATAGGTATGGCTATTTGTTATGACCTGCGCTTCCCTGCATACTTTCGTAAGATGATGGCAGCAGATGCTGATATTTTTGTATTACCCTCGGCCTTTACGGAGACTACAGGAAAGGCGCACTGGGAAGTGCTGCTACGTGCTAGAGCTATTGAAAATCTATGCTATATGATAGCTCCAGCACAAGGTGGTTATCATGTTAGTGGCCGCACAACATACGGACATAGCATGGTCATAGATTATTGGGGCAATGTACGTGAGGAGCTAGGAAAAGGCGCCGGTATTATTCTGATTGAAACAGACCTTAAAGCACAAACAGCAACGAGAAAAGCTTTCCCCGTGTTAGAGCATAGACTAGATGGTTGATAGACTAGATGGTTAATAACAGTAGGGTGGGAATATCCCACCTTCCGATGTTCGATTTAACATCACCGGTGGGATACTCCCACCCTACACAATAAACCTTTAGATTCAGTGCTATAGACATTCGCAGTAGTTTTAACTGAGTTTTTTAGGATAAACATCAATCCTTAATTTGGAACCTCATATGAATGATCCTATGAATTTGGCACAGGTAGCTATTTTAGAGCCTGCCGGACTTTCTGAAACAGACCTTGACCAAGTGTTTGCAAAATTGAATCAATCGAATATTGATCTTGCAGATGTGTATTTCCAATCGTCTCGACAAGAATCCTGGTCTTTAGAAGACAGTATCGTTAAATCAGGTAGTTATAGTATTGAACAAGGTTTTGGTGTTCGTGCTGTGTCTGGTGAGCAAACAGGTTTTGCCTATTCAGATGAGATCACATTAGATGCTTTGTTGGAATCCGCTGATGCCGCCAGAGCGATTACTAAATCGGGCGCTAGCCAAAAAATTAAGGCCTGGCAACGTCGTGAAAACCCGCAGCAGCTTTATTTGCCTAATAACCCATTAGAATCGCTCACAGAAACAGAAAAAATAGCCCTGTTACATCTTGCGGATAAAACGGCTCGTGCGGAAAGCCCCTATGTACAGCAAGTTATCCCCAGCTTGGCCGCTTCCTTCGATATTATTTTAATTGCTGATAATGAAGGTCAGTTAGTCGCTGATGTGCGTCCATTGGTGCGTATGAATGTAACGGTAATAGTTGACAAGAATGGAGAGCGGGAGAGTGCAAGTTTTGGTGGTGGAGGTCGTCGTGATCTGACTTGGTTTAACAAAGAACAGCGTGTAGAAGAATATGCACGTGAAGCGGTACGGTTGGCCTTGGTTAATCTGGAGGCAGTAGCAGCGCCAGCGGGAAGTATGGATGTGGTATTAGGCAATGGTTGGCCGGGTATTTTATTACACGAGGCGGTAGGGCATGGTTTGGAAGGTGATTTTAATCGCAAAGGCACTTCTGCTTTCTCTGGAAAAATGGGTCAGCAAGTAGCCTCTAAAGGTGTCACAGTCGTTGATGATGGTACTTTGGATCATAGGCGCGGTTCTCTCAGTGTTGATGATGAAGGGACACCTACACAGTGTACTACTTTGATTGAAGATGGAGTTCTCGTGGGTTATATGCAGGACAAATTAAATGCCAGATTAATGAACACTAACGTCACCGGAAATGGCAGACGAGAATCCTATTCCTGCCTACCTATGCCACGTATGACCAATACCTATATGCATGCAGGTGAGAAAGACCCTGAGGAGATTATCGCATCGGTTAAAAAAGGACTCTATGCGGTGAGTTTTGCAGGAGGGCAGGTTGATATTACCTCTGGAAAATTTGTCTTCTCTTCCTCAGAAGCTTACTTGATCGAAAATGGAAAGATAGGTCAACCAGTAAAAGGTGCAACTTTGATCGGCAACGGCCCCGATGCCATGACCCGGATTAGTATGATCGGCAATGACTTAGAACTGGATTCAGGTGTGGGTGTGTGTGGCAAAGCAGGGCAGAGCGTCCCTGTTGGAGTGGGTCAGCCTACCTTGCGAATAGATGATCTAACAGTGGGAGGGACGGCATGATGAGCCAAGCAAAGATGAATCAAGAAAACAAGCTCCTGTCTCTCGCGGAACAGGTGCTAGTAGAAGCCAAAAAACTAGGTGCTACCGCTGTAGAAGTTAATACCAGTAGCGGTGAAGGATTGTCTGTTGATGTACGCCTCGCAGAAGTCGAAACCTTGGAATACCACCGTGATCAAGGTTTGGGGCTAACGGTTTATTTTGGTCAAAAGAAAGGCAATGCAAGTACCGGAGATGTGTCACCGCAAGCCATTAAAGATACAGTAGAAGCAGCGTGCAGAATCGCAAAATACACCTCGGATGATGAGTATTCCGGATTGGCTGACGAAGAACTAATGGCTACTGAGTTTCCTGATTTGGATTTATATCATCCCTGGGATATTCATGCTGATGATGCCATTGAATTGGCGTTGAGCTGTGAGCAAGCAGCGCGTGATTATAGTCCGTTGATTACTAACTCAGATGGCGCGAGTGTTAGTAGCTACGGCGGTGTCAGTGTGTATGCGAATAGTCATGGTTTTAGAGGTGTTAAGAAAGGAACACGACATAGTGTTTCAGCCACGATGGTAGCTCAGGAAGGCGACTCCATGCAGCGGGATTATTGGCATTCGACTTCTCGCTTGCATGATCTTTTAGAGTCTCCGGAGAGTATTGGAATAAAGGCTTCCGAGCGGGCTATAAAACGACTGCATGGTCAGCAAGTCGCAACCACCAAAGCTCCCATATTGTATATGCCTAAAATGGCTCGTAGTTTAATAGGACATTTTACTGGAGCCATTAGTGGTGGTTCTCAATACCGTAAAGCCAGTTTTTTGCTTGATGCAGTCGGTGAAAAAATATTCCCAGACTTTGTCCGATTGTATGAACAGCCTTTCATTCCTCAAGCCTTAGGAAGTGCCAGCTTTGACGGCGAGGGAGTAGCGCTAAAAGACAACGATCTCATTACCGATGGTGTGATACAAAGCTATTTACTTGGAAGCTATTCAGCTCGAAAACTAGGCTTGCAAACCACTGGACATGCCAGTGGTGTACACAATCTTAGTTTGCAAAGTACCGGACAAGATTTTGATGAAATGTTGCAAATGCTCGGTACGGGTCTATTGGTATCAGAGCTTATAGGAAATAGTGTGAATGGAATTACAGGTGATTACTCACGAGGTGCATCGGGCTTTTGGGTAGAGAATGGAGAGATTCAATTTCCGGTAGAGGAAATTACGATCGCAGGGAATCTGAAAGATATGTATCAGCATATAGTCGCGATAGGTAATGACATAGACTACCAAGGGAATACCAGAACGGGTTCAATTCTTATAGAAGAAATGACCATAGCCGGCAAGTAGCATGGGTAAGTTCTTTAATCTTGAGTCCTAAGTCAGTGTTGGCGATGAATATTAATACTGACATTATGAAGTTGTAGTGCTAACTCCTCTGCATTCATGATTGGATTCAAGCCTATAGCGTTGACATTATAGAGTTGACTATCCTTTAGTATATTGTTGCTCCAGTCATGCTGCGGGGTGTTATGAGAAAAGGTTACTAAACGAGGCGCCTCGTTAGCTGTAATATTATCAAAAATGTTGTTATGTGCACTATTGCCAAACCAGATGATGCTTTGCAAGGTTTGGTTAAATTCACAAGCTGAAAATAAGTTATTATTTTGTTCCTGCCCAAGCCCTCCATCCTCAGCTGAATCAGTAAATGCAATACTGTGGTCAAGCTGTAATCCTTTGCAGCCAGTGAAAGTATTGTTATGCGCTCCGTCTCTGGCAATGAAGCCATTCGATATTAGTCCTGCAATAGTTTCATCACCATAGGCTGCACAGTTGATGAATTCATTATCAAAAGTTTGCTGATGATTTACATAAAACCCTTTACTCATTCCGCGCACCACACTATCGACTATCTTGTTTTTATAAGAATCTACTCCTTTTGCTTTTATGCCAATACCATGACCCCCATGTTCTATGGATGAATGCCTTTGTGCGAGGCATTTACGGATGGTGTTGTGATGTGATTGGGTGATAACAATATAATAATCGGTGCCATCGTTTTCACCGTCATCATCTCCAGGTAAACCTCCGTGCGATTGACAATTCTCCAGTAAATTATAGTTTGAAAGCTTGAAGCTGATATTCTCACCTTGATTCGAGATAGCACGAATATACTGCAAAGTATTATGGTTGCTTCTGTTTAGTCTGAGACCAAAACCGGTATAGACAAGAGCATCTTTAGCCTTGCTGACTATAATATTTTGCAGTAGGTTATGCTCTGCCATATACAGGCTTATATTGGATTGATAGCCTGTGACATGGATATTCTTAAGGTGAATATAGTGGCTGTTATTGAGCTCAATTCCTGAATAGTGATTGTTTTTAAATTCCCCATCTATGGTTGGAATTTCATTATGATCAGGTAGTTTAGGAGTGATAATTCGATGGGGTTTAAAGTTATCTGGGTACAAATCACCGGGGGTTTGATAATAGCCAATAAATGTTATGGGCGACTGTTGAGTGCCGGAGGAGCCGCTAAGATAGAGGTGGTTATTGGTGTAGCGTCCGGCTTTGATAAAAACACTATCACCCGGTTTAACTATTGTTATCGCATGTTGAAAGGTTTTCCAGGCTTCGTTTTCACTAAGTCCACTATGCGCATCGTCACCCGTAGTTGTGACGTAATAGGTGGAATGTTGTTGCTCACACGCCGTCAGTATAAAAAATAGTGCGACTAGTGGAATGTGCGACCACTGAAATTGAGTTGTCATTAACCTAGAATCCTCAGTAGGACTGCTTGTAGAGCCTTCACGCATTGAGTGAAAGCTGAAATATGCATTTATTTACAATTTATCAATAGGTTAAATAAGACTCATAGCGGTCTACTGAGGAATCTAGGATTAAGTTCAGGCGAGCCTGAAAGTTCACCTTTAATTCCCGCTACCCAGACGCTAACTTTTTAGTGGATGAATAGTCATAGTATTTATCATAACCATAATAGCCCTGAGCTTTATTTGTTGCTTTAGTTAGAATAAAGCCAATAACATTTGCATAACTTAACTCAAGATTTTTTAGCGTATCAAGAATAAATTTCTTATCAATTTTATCCGTGGATACAACAAATAGTGTGCACTTAGCCCGATTCGAAAGGATTAAGGCATCAGCAAAGCCTAAAACGGGAGGCGAGTCTATGATGACGTGATCAAATTTGATAGAGGCCCAATCAAGAAACTTGAGCATTCGGTCACTGGATAGTAAGTCCGCAGATTTTTCATCATCCAGCCCTGCAGGAAGGATATAGAGGTTTGATTTGCCAATACGCTGGATGATATCGTTAATATCTACTTTTTCTGTTAAGAACTCGCCGAGTCCTACTAAATTTTCTTTATTCAGATAGTCATGTACTGATGGAATTCTTAGATCAGCATCAACTAACAATACACTTTTACCTGATTCTTCGATGACAGTTGCAAGGTTTATAGCGGTACTGGTTTTACCCTCGTTGGGTTCGGAACTGGTTATATGAATAATACTTGGAATGCCTGATTTGTGACTAAAATTTAGTTTTGTGCGTAAGGATCGAAAAGCTTCTGACACAGAAGGCTCGGGGTCACTATTTTGAAGCAACGCTTTGTGTCGTTTCTTTACGAAAGGAAACACACCGAGTACGGGTATATCAGATATATTACCTAAATCGTCGATAGTATGAATACGGGTATCGCTGGCATTAAACTGGAATGCTAAGGATCCGCCAATCAACAGCCCCGATAAGAGACCGAGACCGAGAATAACCGGAATATTGGGTTTGTGCTTTTTATACGCAGGATAAG
>CAZDMX010000131.1:0-3699 GCA_964506085.1 uncultured Thiothrix sp.
ATCTGGAAGATTTCACCTCATTTTTCTTTCGTCCCAGAATACTTGCACAGTCTCTGAAGCTTAGTGGCATTAGCGTACTCAAAAAACTTAACAATCAACATCATCAGACTACTTTAGCCAGTCTGTTTTTCAAATCATCCAAGCTATGTATAACCAAAATCTTTTTCATCAATGATGACTAGACCCGGTATATATATCAACTGATCGTTCGCAAAAACCAGCGGTATGCGTTCTCGTTGCCAAGGGGGAATTCTTTTTTCCTGAAACAGGTTTTTTAACGAAACCGAGCATTGTCTCTGCCGAAGCCGTATTCGCTCACCACCTTGTCTGAAACGGACGGTAACAGGAGTCTCCTGCTCTAGTAAAATGTTTCTCAACTCGCCTAAATCATTTGGATTTAACGCCGCTAAACCGTCATCAACTATCAATGAATGATTTATATCCCAGACAATCGGCTTCATAGTGGTTAATCGAGGTAACGACGACATGATATAAATATCATCCCGATACCTTCTTATTTCTGTACCAGACCATTCAACCAAGGGCATCGCATCAGTCGCACTTTTTAATACATCTGCCATAATATGCTGTAGCTGCACAGCAGATGGTACTTTAAACCCCGATTGTTTGATCCAATACCGCAACACGGCCTTTTGCTTTATATCGGACAAATCGCTAACTGCACTTGCTGACAACGTACCGTCCTTACTTCCTGTCAACATGAACATCTCGGCATCTAGATACGAAGCCTGCAACAAGCTGGCCTCAGCATGCAACTTTGCTGAACGTGATAAAGTCTTTCCCATTTGTGGCCAACGCTGCTTAAGGCCTGGAATAATGGAGTTACGTAGGTAGTTACGGTCAAAACGATTGTCTTCATTGCTAGGATCACTAATATGTTTTAAAGCATGTGTTTGCGTGTACCTCTCTAATTCTGCCCTAGAATAACCCAGCAACGGCCGTAGATGATAACTTGCTGAAAAATGGCTTTTTTCTGGCATCGCAGCCAAACCATCAAGACCACTACCTCGTAACAATTGCAATAACAAAGTTTCGGCCTGATCATCTTGATGATGCGCTGTCAGCAAAACTTCATCCTCATACAGATGTTTTCCCAATGCTTGATATCGCGCTGTTCGAGCAACCGCTTCCAGACTTTCTCCTTTCGGAATCTGTAAATGAAGAGAAAGGGTCTGATGCTTAATATGTAGAGAAGTCGCCACCTGTTGGCAATGATCTACCCAAACTAAAGATTCCTGCTGCAAACCATGATCAATATAAACGGAACGGAGATGAATCTCGGGATGGGTTTTTACAATAGAAGCCAGTAGGTGTAGCAACACATGGGAGTCTAAACCACCACTATATGCGACTAAATATGCACTACCACCTGTGCAGGAATGAAGCTTGCTAAGCTTTTTATATAAGGAGTCTGCCGTGAGTAACGACGTCGCCACACTACTCTTCAAACTTGCCGTATGACATTAAACGCTGATAGCGACGGTCTAATAGTTTATCCATATTCAACGCTTTCAGATCACGTAACCCGCTGATTAAAGCCTCACGGATACTGAGGAAAGTCGTCTCATAATCTCGATGCGCTCCGCCTACTGGCTCTGGAATAATCTGATCTATCAAACCCAGACTTCTTAATCGTTTTGAGGTAATGCCTAATGCCTCTGCAGCATCTGATGCCTTGCTGGTATCTTTCCATAAGATGGAGGCACAACCCTCCGGAGAGATAACTGAATAAGTTCCATATTCCAACATCATGACGCGATCGGCAACGGCAATAGCTAAAGCGCCACCAGAGCCACCCTCGCCCACAACGGTAGCAATAATAGGAGTGCGTAATTTTGCCATTTCATAAAGATTTCTGGCTATGGCTTCACTCTGTCCGCGCTCTTCAGCACCTATTCCAGGATAAGCACCCGGTGTATCAATAAATGTTAAAATTGGCAGATGAAACTTCTCCGCCATCTTCATCAAACGCAAAGCCTTACGATAACCTTCAGGCTTTGGCATACCAAAATTCCGGTACACTTTATCTTTGGTATCCCGTCCTTTTTGATGCCCAATAATCATCACCGGTCGGCCTTCAAATCGAGCGATACCAGCAACTATCGCGGGGTCATCTCCATGCGCACGATCACCGTGCAATTCTTGGAAATCAGTGAATAAACCTTCAATCAAATCCGTTGTAAAAGGACGATGAGGATGCCTTGCCAACTGCGAAACCTGCCAAGGTGTAAGCTTGCTGAAAATAGACTTGGTTAGTGATCCGACTTTACTTTCTAGCCGTTCAATTTCTTCACCTATATTGACATCAGAACTATCCACATAACGAAGTTCTTCAATTTTAGCTTCCAGTTCAGCAATGGGCTGTTCAAAGTCGAGAAAGTCAGGGTTCATAACAGAATCTATAACAAATAAGTTGGAGACAAGGATATTACATGGCTTGTCATTAAAATACTATGTTCTCCAAAAAGTCCAATCCAACGCTACGAGGAGATTGCCAGCAAGCATAGCGGCACAATTTTGAACCTGACCATGAAGATAGAGGTCAAACATAATCAAATAGAATCATCCACTAATCGGGGAAATATCTTCTCCTATCACTCCCTTTCTAGGAATACATGAATATCTTTAATATATATAGCATCAACAACAATAGTTCACTATGCATTTTGTTTTATTGGTAATAATCAAGGATGAATCCTATTTTCAATGCAAGAACAAAGCTTCAAAGCAAGAATCAAAGCTTCCCTGCATAAAATGAATTCGTGAAAGAAACAAATACCTATGGCGATGCAATATTAACTGCTTAGTCGCAGTATATGGAGACACAATGACTTACATAAACAGCAATCATACCCACTCTCAAAGCCATGGGATTAGATCTCGCCGTTCAAATTCGAACCATGCAAACAGACGATCAGGCCAACATTTTTCCAATCAGATGCAATCACGCAGAGGCGGTAGAGGTGCTAGCTCTCGTCGAAACCATATGCACTCTAGTATAAGCAGACTAGGCAATGATCAAAGCAGACAGCTACATAGTATGCGTAGAGGCGGGGCTCAAGATGCGAACAGACGTGGCCGACACCAGATGAGTGTTGCTAACCACACTGCTAACTCTATTAATCAGCTCCTGCAAGGATTTGGCCTTGGAAATCTAGAAAATCTAGGAAATCTAAATAGTAGTAATGACTCGATCAATCAGCTACTTCAAAGCTTTGGAGGCGGGAACACATCAATAGACCAATTACTCCAAGGATTCCTCGGCGGAAACACAAACTCAAATGATATTCAATCACTTATTCAGTCTTTGATAACGGGACTAGCTACTGACACCAATACAGACAGCGGCTCTACACCAATGCCCGTCGAACCAGATAATGGTATTGGCGATGGCGCAGGTCCGATTCCAATGATGCCAGATAGCGCAAATACTGATCCACTTGCTGAAATCCAGTCTCTGCTGCAAGGCTTTGATATGGGTGATATTGGATCATTACTGCAAATGGTTAGCCCTGAGGAGCTATCAGCACTACTTCAACAAGAATCTGGCATGAATGTTTCAGCTGATGAGATTACCCAGTTACTTCAACAACTGGGATTAGCGACTAGCAACAATACAGACAGTGGCTCTACGCCAATGCCCGTTGAACCAGATAATGGTATTGGCGATGGTGCAGG
>CAZDMX010000131.1:3799-6469 GCA_964506085.1 uncultured Thiothrix sp.
GTGGCTCTACGCCAATGCCCGTTGAACCAGATAATGGTATTGGCGATGGTGCAGGCTCTATTCCAGCCACAACTAACAACTCAAATTCAACGAACGACATTCAATCTCTATTACAGAATATTGATCCGGATGATATAAGTTTATTACTTCAAACCATTAGCCCTGATCAACTTGCTGAAATGCTTCAACAACAGTCTGGGCTTGCTGTTTCTGCTGATGAGATTACCCAACTATTACAGCAATTACAGGATGGTGGTAACGACAATACTGACATACCTAGCACTCCAATACCCGTTGAAGCCAATAACGGCATCGGCGACTCGCTAGGACAAATAGATACACCACCAGTAACAACAACGAGTGATGCGAACAACCAAGATGCATCGAATGTTGACCAGATACTACAAAATATCGACCCAGCATTGTTATCCGAGTTATTACAGATGGTTAGCTTAGATGAGTTAGCCAGCATGTTACAGGAAGAATCGGGTATATCTATATCTGCTGAACAGATACAACAATTACTTGATCAAACGGGTCTAACAAACGCAACTGCTGTTCAAATGGACTCTGTTAGCTCATCGTCCACATCTACTGCCGAGACTACATCAACGAATTCTGATGATAGACCAAACACAGATTCTGCTAGTAACGACAACCAGAATGTAGCACCAACAGAAACCAACAACACGACAACTACAAGTAATGATTCATCAGTTGATTCTGTGCCAGTGAACACCGAGCCTGCGAACACAGAAGAGGTTCAAAATCTTTTACAAGAAATTGATAGCAGTGGATTCGCGTCATTCTTTGATCTTTTCTCAGCTGAACAACTTGCGGAAATATTAAACCAAGAAGGAACAAATATCTCAGCAGACGAAGTACGAACTCTGCTTTCTCAAATAGGACTGAGTGCATAGCTATAAATAGCGATAGTATGTAATTTTCCACATCTGATTGATGTGGAAATTAAGCGGGAAAGTCCCCGCCTTCAACCTAGAAAACGCAGTTGAGCGCAGAAAAGACATGTAAGATAGTGATGTGCATAGTGAATTCAAAAAATGCGTCGTCACCTTATTGGTGATGAGCAGTTTTTTGAATTTGCTATGCCTACATGGATGTAGGTAAGTAGGGCAATGCAGGAGCAATTGCCGAGGCGCATTAGTAGCTTGCATGAACTTCTGTGATCCAACTGCGTTTTTTAAGTTAACTAATCAAATCAAGTTATTATCAACCTGATCCTCTCCTATATATGACTACAGTACGATTACTGTTACCATTCACTCAATTCAAACCATCTTTTGACTAGTCAAAAAGTAGTGTATTAAAGGCATGGAAAGACATTCTTTTGTCCGCAATGTAGCAACCTTGGCAAGTGGAACTGTCATTGCCCAGTTGCTTCCCCTGCTTGCAAGCCCTGCTCTTACACGACTCTATTCCCCAGAACAGTTCGGTTTATTTGCCATTTTCATGGCATTTGTTAGTAGCTTTACACAAGCTAGCACAGGTCATTTTGAAATTGCCATGATGACCCCAAAACGCTCACATACTGCTAGAGAACTACTGACCATAGCTCTCTATTTTTCAGTGCTCTTCGCAATACTCATACTCATGGGTGTTGCTTTCTTCCACCAACAGGTTCTAAACCTGTTAAATGCACAAGAGCTTTCTGAGTGGGTCTACATCGTTCCTTTAATGGTCATAGCCATCGGCTTATCCCAACTTTTAGCCCACTATGCGAATAGAAATGAACATTATTCCTTTATAGCTCATGCAGCTTTACTCCAAGGTATCACTATCGTTACGGTTAGCTTATTACTTGGAGCACTTAAAGTGGGCTTTAGTGGTTTAGTTATTGCTTACGCATGTGGTTCACTGGTTTCTTTTGCCTATTTATGGTGGCGTCATAGAACAGAATTACTTGCTTTAGATTTTAGAATAACTAAAGATAAACTCAAGATAGCTAAACACTATAAAGACTACCCTTTATTTAGTGGCAGCATGAGCATATTTGATGGGCTTGCCCTTGCTTTACCAACTTTTTTCCTTGCCGCCGGATATCCCGAAGCCGTGGTTGGTTACTATGCACTTGTCATGCGTATTTTGTATTCCCCACTCATGTTTCTATCAACCTCGGTAGGTCAGGTTAACCTCAAAAAAGTAGTCAATCTGATTCATTCTCAGCGTAGTATTCTCCCCTACCTACATAATGTTACATTTGTCTTAATGGCTATAGCAGGAATACCTAGCTTATTGTTATTCTTCTATGGACCTCAAATCTTTACCTTTGTTTTCGGTAAAGATTGGCTTATTGCGGGAGAATACGCCCAAATTCTAGCACCGGCATTAATTATTCGCTTTACTGCATCTACGCTCAGCAGCACATTGGGAGCAACTCAACACCCCCGACTTGCTGGGTTCTGGAAGATCACATCCTTCATAACAACTTTTATGGTTTTATGGCTATTCTCAGGAGAAGTGTCCGCGCAACAAATACTAAAATACTTAGTATTTAAAGATATCATTTTATACCTTTTCTACTACACTTTAATCTATTACTCAGCAGCCAATCCTGCACCTAAACCCTCAAGATAACAGCATGATCCTAAAAAACGCAGTTGAAACTACTGCGAATGCCTATAACACTGAATCTAAAGGTTTTCTGGAAAA
>CAZDMX010000132.1:0-6452 GCA_964506085.1 uncultured Thiothrix sp.
CCACCTACATTATGATGTGATTTAATCAGGTGAGCTTTTCCTGTTTTTGCACCCGCAGATTCAATCACATCGGGATAGATCGTACCTTGTGCCAACCATTTTGCATTGTCTAACTTGCCGGCTTCTTCATCGAAAATTTCGATAAACATATTGCCGATAATCTTACGCTTTTCTTCAGGATCCGTCTTTCCTTCAAGTGCACTTAAAAAACGCTCCTCTGCATTGACACGAATAACTTTTACACCCATATGTTCAGCAAACAGAGCCATGACCTGATCGCCTTCCTGAAAACGTAACAAGCCAATATCTACGAACACACAAGTCAGTTGCTTGCCAATGGCACGGTGTAGCATAGCTGCCACCACAGAGGAATCGACACCTCCGGACAAACCCAAAATGACCTCGTCTTCGCCCACTTTATCTTGTACATCTTTAATACTGGTTTCAATAATGTTAGAGAATGTCCACAGACCTTCACAACCACATATATCGCGTACAAATCGTTCTAGTATGCGTTTTCCCTGAAGGGTATGAGTGACTTCTGGGTGAAATTGAATACCATAATAGTGGCGCGATTCATCCGCTATCCCCGCAATAGGTGCGCTATCCGTGCTTGCCATGAGCTTGAAGCCATCAGGAAGTTTCTCTACACGATCACCATGCGACATCCATACATCCAATAAACCGTAGCCTTCTTCGGTAACATGGTCTTCAATGTTCTTTAATAAGGCAGTATGTCCACGAGCACGTACTTTTGCGTAGCCATATTCATGCTGATCAGCGTTGATAACCTCACCGCCTAGTTGTGAAGCCATCGTTTGCATCCCGTAACAAATACCTAGCACGGGTATTCCCAGATCAAAGACAATCTGCGGAGCTTCGGGTGGATCGCTATCAATCACTGATTCTGGCCCACCTGATAAGATAATACCTTGTGGTGCAAACTCACGAATATCAGCAGCAGAGACATCCCAGGGATATATTTCGGAGTAAACGCCTACTTCACGCACACGACGTGCAATAAGCTGAGTATACTGTGAACCAAAATCGAGAATCAGGATGCGATCAGCATGGATATTTGCGGCCATTCAGGTGTACCTTATATTTATTGAGCTGTAGATTGAGCGCTGATAATCCATAATCGTATTTTCCCTGTCAAGTCTTTACGAAAACTCATACGATATGAAAGATTAAATAGTTCTATAGTTTGCAGAATTATCAACCATTTCCTGTATATTTCTGCTAAACTGCATTAAGAGAACATCTATTAAATTTAGGTGAATAGATCAGAAGGAAGAAAAGTTATGGCACATTCTAAATACCTACGCTGGCTTGATGAAGAGAAATTGACTACCAAAGTGGCAAAACGCTTTGCTACCTTTTGCGATGAAGACATAGAGCAACGCGCAAATGCTGAAAACTTTGATGCGAATATTTATGAAGATGCCATGAAACTGGTCATTGATCATTTTGAAGGAAAAATAACCACAGAAGCGGAGGGCGATGACAGATGATTATTCGATCACTCACTGCCGAAAACTTCCGTAAGTACAAACGCCTTGAAATTGACAACGTCCCCGAAAAAGGTCTAATCACCATCAGTGGTGAAAACGAATCAGGTAAAACCAGTATCGCTGACGCTCTAAGCTTTGCACTGTTTGGACGAACTTTTCTAACCGTCGAAAGAAATGCCAGCAAACTGATAGCCTGGGGTGAAAAAAACGCCTCGGTTGTGCTCAACTTCATTAATAAAGGACAAGCCTATCAACTGACACGAATTGTTAATGCTGAAGGTAAAGTAGATGCACAATTATTTAGCGAAAAAGAGGCCGAATTAATTGCAGATACCCCTGAAGAAACAGAAGAGGCTTTACAAAAAATTCTGGGTTACGGCTACGAAACCTTTTCCGATTCCTATTATCTAGTGCAACGAGAACTTTCCACACCTCATCCCAATAGCGACAGTATTAAAGACATGGTGGGGATTAGCACCTATTCTAAAATAAGCAACAAAATGCATCGAGCCAATGAGCAAGATGATGATCAGCTTGCTCAACTACGCCCCAAATACGAAGCATCCTATAAGCAACTACAGGATTTAGGCATTGATGACTCTTGGTTGCCAGAACTTGTGGATACACGCGACAGTGTGGAAACGGATCACGATTATAAACAACAACTAGTATCACAGCTCAGAAGCTCTACCGATACTTACACGCAAGATCGCAACCAGTTCATAGCAGGGCAAAGAAAGCATAGAACCTTTGGTGTTTTTTCGGATTTGTTATTAGCAGCTGTGGCTGTAGCATTAGGATTATGGGCTTTAATAAAGTTCCTCCCTGATACCGCGCAACAATTATTGATGCCTCAAACTGTAGAAAAGTTTAACGAGATTAGCTCATGGACAGAACTCTGGATGCCACTTTTAGCAGCTGTCCTTGCCATCGGGTTTTTCTTATCAATGGTGATGACTTGGCGTACAGAAGACAAGTTATTAACACCTTTAAAACAAAAATCACAGTTATACTCCGAGGCGCTGGATGAGAGTTACCAACATGCAAAAACGGATTTGAGCGATAGCTTTTCCCCTCGCAGTCTTGATCTGGTCACTCTGGCCAGTGGTGGTGTTTTACCTCTGGTGAATACAGATCATGCCGAACTCGCTAAAGTGCATACCTTAAAGGATCAGATCGCTGAGTATCATACTGATGGACTCGAAGCTGAAAAAACAGTCGACGTTTTACGCTTCCACATCAAAGAACAACAACGTCATAATGAAACAAACCTCGCTGTGATCAGCGATGAAATAGACGCAGAGATGGAACGCACCGCAATTGCCGCTGAGTTCCGCCAGCAATTAGCAGAATATGACACGGACATACGCCAACATACTCGTAATATTAAAGTGCAAAATATGGCTATTGATCTATTACGTAGCTCTGCCAAAGAGTTTACCGATGTATTTAACAATTCAATTACCAAAGCATCTGCAAACATTTTGCCTTTCTTTACTAATGATCATTACAGTAACGTAAAAATAGATGATGACTTAAATGTGGCTGTTTTCTCAAAAGAAAAAAATGACTTTATGGATTTTGATGAGATTTCATCCGGCACACAACGTCAAATCATGCTGGCATTACGCATCGCCATGTCAGAAGAACTCGCGAAAACCAATGACACTGATAATCAGTTTATTATTCTGGATGAACCATTTGCCTTCTTTGACCATCAAAGAACGGTGGCAACACTTGAAAAACTACCCCAAGTAAGCGACATAATTAGTCAGGTTTGGGTGGCTTCGCAAGAGTTTCCTGAAGGGACTCATGCTGATAAAGAAATAGTTTGCCCCGCAGATAGTAATCAGCTAATCACGTGAGCTACTACTACATAAACCAAAAACCTTGTGAACTAAGACTCTGTGTGAACTAAGACTATGGTTAACTAAAACTATAGAAAACCTCCATACTATGGATATACTTGTAATATATATTTGATTTGCCATAGGGATATCTAAAATGAAAACTATACAAAAAACCATACAAACGTCATTTCTCGTAGCTTTACTGACTCCCTTACTGCTAGTTTCCTGCAATACAAGCAACATAAGTTCCGAGCAATCCGCACAGAATGCCAACAGCAATACTACTACCAAGAGCAATACCAAGAGCAACACTAGCAGCAGTTCTTCTGCTGCTTCAACAAGCGCATCCATCCCTAAAGGAAGTGGCATTATCAATATATCCAATGAACAATTACAAACCTTAATAGACAAAAAAATTACTGTTGTAGATATTCGCAGACCTGAGGAGTGGACAGAAACAGGCGTTGTCACTGGTAGTAAAAAACTCACTTTCTTCAGTAAGACAGGGGCAATTAATCCTAAGTTAGTCCCTGAACTAAAAAAAATCGCACCCACTGATCAACCCGTAGTACTAATCTGTCGCACCGGAAGCCGTACCCTTATTGCTGCACAAATGATAAAAGCTCAGCTAGGTTATGAAACGGTTTATAACGTAGAACACGGCATTACCAAGTGGATTGCCGATGGGCGTAAAGTGGTTAAGTAGAGTGCGTTCATATCAGTACCTTTCACCATGACATCAGCCAAATCTCTCCAAGTATTCCGCAGCTCGATATATCATTGCCTACGTGACCCGGGCAACAACAATGACAACGCCGCTACTGAATATTTCAAAGATGGCCTAATGATCATCGAACAAGGTCATATATCACAAGTCGGGCCTGCTGAAGAACTACTAAAACAGTTGCCTACTGACACCACCATCAAAGACTACACCGGAAAATTAATCATCCCCGGTTTTATTGATAGCCATACCCACTATCCGCAGACTGAAATTATTGCATCCTACGGAGAGCAATTACTGGAATGGCTAAACAAATATACCTTCCCCGCCGAAGCAAAATTTGAAAGTTATGAATATGCTCAGAACGTAGCTGAGTTTTTTCTGGATGAATCCCTTAGAAATGGCACCACTGCTGCATGTGTCATGGCAACCATACATCCTGCTTCTGTCGATGCCATTTTTGCTGCTGCACAGAAACGTAATATGCGCCTGATTGCTGGCAAAGTCCTGATGGATAGAAACGCCCCAGATTTTCTTCAAGATACTGCGGAAACAGGTTATCAACAAAGCAAGGAGCTGATCGAAAAATGGCATAAAAAAGATCGTTTACATTATGCCATTACCCCTCGGTTTGCACCCACATCAACGGAAGCACAGCTCACTCAGGCAGGTCTATTAGCTGCTGAATACCCGGATACCTATATCCATAGTCATGTTGCCGAGAATAAAAAAGAAGTCTCCTGGGTTGCCAAACTCTTCCCCTGGAGCCGCAGTTATCTTGATGTCTATGATCACTATGGTTTGCTACGTGACCGCTCAGTCTATGCGCATGGTATCCACTTAAATGATGATGATATCGAACGCCTACAACAAACAGGCACAGCGCTTGCTTTTTGCCCCACCTCTAACGAATTTCTTGGTAGCGGCATGTTTGATTTAGACCGCATGAAAAATAACAATGTACGCGTTGGTCTGGCAACCGACCTAGGGGCCGGCACCAGTTTTAGTATGCTGCAAACGCTCAATGAAGCTTACAAAGTGCAGCAGCTTATAGGTAATACCCTACCCGCTTCACGAGGTATTTATCTAGCAACACTAGGAAGTGCAGAAGCGCTCTACCTTGATCACAAAATAGGTAATTTCGTTGCCGGAAAAGAAGCCGATTTTATTGTCATGGATTATCAGGCAACACCCTTGATAAAACACCGTATTGAAGTAGCCAACACTATCGAGGAAGTATTATTTGCACTGATGATATTAGGTGATGACCGAGCCATTAGCGCAACACATATTATGGGAGAATGTGTGTATTCAAAACACACTTGAGAATGATTCCTCTCATAACCTCCAATCACATCACCAAGAAACGAACCCAATTGTTACATGCTTTTCAGGGTATATCCCCTCGCTTTTAAAAAGAGACTACAATTAACCTAGTGTTTTAGTCAAGTATTATACATCCTAGGTTTAATCATATGGAAAACGCCAATACAACCGTAGAAGAATTTGTCGAAAGTGGCTATTCAGAAGGCTTTGTAACCGACATTGAAACCGAGACTTTCCCACCCGGTTTGGATGAAGCTGTTATTCGCAAGTTATCTATTAAAAAACAAGACCCTGAGTACATGCTTGAAAAGCGGTTAAAGGCTTATCAGCACTGGTTAACGCTGCAAGACAAACAACCTAAGTGGGCTAAGCTCAGATATCCCGCCATTGATTTCCAAGCGATTTCCTATTTTTCTGCACCAAAGTCCCAAGATGATGCACCAAAAAGTCTGGATGAAGTAGACCCCGCTTTACTAGAGACTTATAACAAGTTAGGCATTCCCCTTCAAGAACAAAAAATGTTGGCAGGTGTCGCGGTTGATGTGGTATTTGATAGTGTTTCTGTGGCAACGACCTTCAAAAAAGAACTAGCCAGTGTCGGGGTTATTTTCTGTTCTATTTCCGAGGCGATTAAAGAACATCCTGAATTGATTAAACGCTATATGGGTTCCGTAGTTCCACATACCGATAACTTCTTTGCTGCACTCAACGCTGCTGTTTTTAGTGACGGGACTTTTGTTTATGTACCAGAAGGCGTGCGCTGCCCCATGGAGTTATCTACTTATTTTCGGATCAACGAGGCCAACACCGGACAATTTGAACGCACACTTATTATTGCCGAAAAAGGCAGCTATGTAAGCTATCTGGAAGGTTGTACCGCACCTATGCGTGATGAAAACCAGCTTCATGCAGCGGTTGTTGAACTAATTGCCATGGAAGATGCACAAATTAAATATTCAACCGTGCAGAACTGGTATCCCGGTGATGCTGATGGCAAAGGCGGTATTTATAACTTTGTTACAAAACGCGGTATTTCCA
>CAZDMX010000133.1:0-6419 GCA_964506085.1 uncultured Thiothrix sp.
TTAGATTCAGTGCTATAGGCATTCGCAGTAGTTTCAACTGCGTTTTTTAGGGTTATGTAGCGTAGCGGATTTGCACCGATTCCTATAAGCTAAAAAGTATGCAACAAAATGAGATATTAACATGAAACTCTATCTGGCTGATGAAGCAGACACGCTTGCTCTGGGTGCAAAGCTTGCAGAAAGCTATTCTGAGGGTGGTGTGATCCTATTGCATGGGGATCTGGGTAGTGGAAAAACTACTCTGGTTAGAGGTCTGCTCACCGCGTGTGGCCATCAAGGTGCAGTTAAAAGCCCTACCTACACATTAGTTGAGCCTTATGAATTACAAGGTAGAACTATTTACCACTTTGATCTATACCGACTGGGTGATCCCGAAGAGCTTGAGTACGTCGGTGGACGTGATTATTTCCACCCTGAGGCTCTTTGTCTCATCGAATGGCCAGAAAAAGCAGCGGGTTTTTTACCCAAAGCTGATGCATCCATACACCTTTCTTATAAAAACACCGGGAGAGAGGCGAAAATAAAAAACTATTAACCTTTTACTTTCATATATTTATGAAATAAACCTAAAATCTACTTGAATTGTAAGCTATATTATTATTTACTATAAGAACTTCCCGTTAACTCTTGATAATTAAATAAGTTATGGTCTTTTTTTCAAAAAACATAAAAAACAATGGATTGAGACTCCTGTTTACTCAGCTTTTAGTGCTCCTTGGACTTGTACTAAATACTGCACCCGCTTATTCCGATAACAGCAATGGCAGAAATGCGACTATTCAAAAAACAACCGTTATCCAGCAAAAGAACAAGCCAGTTGTGCTCAATTTCACATTCAATAAACCCGTCAAATATAAAGTCTTTGCACTAACATCACCTCATCGTGTAGTGATTGATATTGAAAAAACCAGTGGTGATATCAAGCTATCTGGGAAAAAACCAGCACTACTCACAAAAGTACGCCATGCAAGTCGTAATTCGAATGATTTAAGAATTGTCTTAGACCTTAAACAAGCAGTGACTCCAACAGCCACTCTGAAAGGTAAACAGTTGACTATTGCTTTACAAACAGTGAAAGCGAAACAACAAACAAAGCCTCTAAAAAAGATACTGAAGAAAAGTGTATCCGCTACGAAGAATGTACCAACTACGAAGAGTGTACCAACTACGAAGAGTGTACCAACTACAAAGAGCGCGCCAGCTATAAAAAAGAAACCCGCCATTAAAAAGAAACCCGCTTTAAAGAAGACGCCGACTATAGTACCGACCAACCCACGTCGCGGTGATTTTATTGTAGCTATTGACGCAGGTCATGGTGGTAAAGACCCCGGTGCTTCAGGTCCGAAGGGCACTCACGAAAAAGATATTGTGTTGCAAATTGCCAAGCGATTAAAAGCACGAATTGATAAAGCAAGCGGCATGAGAGGCGTATTAATTCGTGACGGCGACTACTATGTCCCGCTCAGAAAACGTATGCAAATCGCTCGTAAAAATCACGCGGATTTATTTGTTTCCATACATGCTGATGCTAACCCAAACAAACATCTCACCGGCTCCTCTGTGTATATCCTGTCACAAAATGGGGCTTCGAGTGAAGCGGCAAGGTGGTTAGCTTCTAATGAAAATACCTATGAGAGCAAACTGGGTGAAACTACCTTGCAAGGTAAAGGCAATACACTGGCAACTATGTTAATGGACTTATCTCAAGCAGCCACCATTGATAACAGTCTAACGCTTGCTAAAAACACACTGAGAGAATTAGGTCAAGTAACTCGGTTGTTGCATAGACGAGTAGAGAGTGCCGCCTTTGTGGTACTCAAGTCTCCTGATATTCCGTCAATGCTGGTTGAAACTGCTTTTATTAGCAATCCTTCTGAAGAGCGTCGACTAAAGACTGCTCAATATCAAAATAAACTGGCCAATGCGGTTTTTAATGGAATTAAACGCTTTCAAGTAGCTCAGGCACCGGGTGGAAAACTTAAAAGCCATGCCCTAAACACTAAAAAAAGCAAAACCAGACATAACTCAAGGCAAAGCCATCACGTTGTAAAGCCGGGTGAATCACTATCCGTGATAGCCAGAAAATATGGTGTTAGCCAAAATATACTGAGCCACCACAACCAACTCAGTAGCAGCAACATTCGTATCGGACAAAAACTTTACATACCGACACGTTCTTAACTATTTTTACCCTCTTCGTTGTGACTTGGCCACGGCTTATGCTGTGGCCTTTTT
The DNA here is from genome assembly GCA_964506085.1 of uncultured Thiothrix sp. Lineage (GTDB taxonomy): Bacteria > Pseudomonadota > Gammaproteobacteria > Thiotrichales > Thiotrichaceae > HyVt-477. The sequence goes on from CAZDMX010000133.1 coordinate 2,236, forward strand.
TTATGCCGTCATTCTTTTGAAACTCTCAAACCTTTCATTGAAAATAGCTTTATCAGAATATTATTGAAATTATGCAGATTCCCCATTAAGGTTGTGCCACAAATTTTCATAGAGGAAACACATATATCCTCTGTTACAACCATTTAACCTAGACAACGAGGTTGAGCGCAGAAAGGACATGTAAGATAATGATGTGCATTTTTTTGAATTTGCTAGGCGCATTAGTAGCTTGCATGGACTTCTGTGATTCAACAGCGTTTTTTAGGTTTAACATTTGGAGATTCCAATGAGTTACGAAAACCCTTCAATAGCCGTTATTGGGCTAGGCTATGTAGGCTTACCTCTTGCTGTTGAGTTTGGAAAAAAAATAACAACTATTGGGTTTGATATTAATAAACCTCGTATTGAAGAGCTTCTTTCTGGTGTAGATAGCACCCTGGAAGTAAATTCAGCAGAACTAAAAGAGGCGGAGAAACTCTCATTCACCGCTAACCCTGAAGATGTTAAAAACTGTAATATTTATATTGTTACTGTTCCAACACCAATTGATGCACATAAACGTCCTGACCTGACACCTTTAGAGAAAGCCAGCGAAACGGTAGGTAAGCTGCTCAACAAAGATGACATTGTTATTTATGAATCAACTGTTTACCCCGGTGCTACGGAAGAAGTCTGTGTCCCAATTCTTGAGCTACATTCAGGGCTTACTTTTAACGAAGGTTTCTTTGTAGGCTATAGCCCTGAACGTATTAACCCGGGCGATAAAGAGCATCGAGTTACTACTATTAAGAAAGTTACCTCAGGCTCTACACCTGAAATCACGGATGTAGTAGATGATTTATATAATAAAATCATAACGGCAGGAACCCATAAAGCCAATAGCATCAAAGTTGCCGAAGCCGCTAAAGTAATAGAAAACACTCAGCGTGATATCAATATTGCACTGATTAACGAACTTGCACTTATTTTTGATCGCTTGGGTATTAACACGGAAGACGTACTTGAAGCTGCGGGGAGTAAGTGGAATTTCTTACCTTTCCGCCCTGGTTTGGTTGGTGGACATTGCATTGGCGTTGATCCCTATTACTTAACTCATAAAGCAATCGAAGTAGGATATAACCCTGAGATCATCTTGGCGGGTCGCCGTCTTAATGACAGCATGGGTTTTTATGTAGCCGATCAAATCGTCAAACTGATGACACAAAAGCGCATTCATGTAGTGGATAGTAATATTTTACTAATGGGGCTGACCTTTAAAGAAAACTGTCCGGATTTACGTAATACACGGGCGGTAGATGTGATTGAAGGGCTAGAAAAATACCACTGTAATATTGACGTCTATGATCCATGGGTCGATGCCGAAGAAGCCCAACATGAATATGGAATTAACCCTGTTTCTGAACCTCAACAAGGCCATTACGATGCCATTATTATTGCCGTTTCACATAAAGAGTTTGTAGAAATGGGAGTAGATAAGATTAAAGCATTGGGTAAAACACCACATGTGCTCTATGACATCAAGTATGTTTTGGAAGCGGATGAAGTAGACGGGAGATTATAAGAATGAGTTCAACAATGAGCAAGTACGATACGCTATTAGCAGATTTAAACGAAAATCAGTACACGTGGTTAGTAACCGGGGTAGCAGGATTTATCGGCTCTAATCTATTAGAAGTCTTATTGCGTAATAAGCAAAAAGTAGTAGGACTTGATAGCTTCGTTACTGGGCATCAACATAATATCGACATGGCGATTGCCGATAGTGGGCTAGATGAAGCCCAAGCGGCACAGATGTTTACCTTTATTGAAGGCGATATTCAGGATATTGATACCTGTCAAAAAGCCTGTAAAGGTGTTGACTATATCCTTCATCAGGCTGCTTTAGGGTCTGTTCCGCGTTCCATCGAAGATCCTGCAAACACGAATAACACCAATATCAACGGCTTTCTGAATATGTTGATTGCCGCACGTGATGCCAAAGTAAAACGCTTTGTTTATGCTGCTTCAAGTTCAACCTATGGGGATCATCCAGACCTACCAAAAGTTGAAGACAAAATTGGTAATCCACTAAGTCCATATGCAGTGACCAAATATGTAAACGAGCTATATGCGAGCGTTTTTGCCCGCACCTATGGCTTAGAAAGTATTGGACTACGCTACTTTAATATCTTTGGTAAACGCCAAGACCCCAATGGCGCTTATGCAGCCGTTATTCCTAAATGGGTAGCAAGCTTGATGCACAATGAAACCGTATTTATTAATGGTGATGGCGAAACAAGTCGTGATTTTTGTTATATCGACAATACCGTGCAGGCCAACTTGCTGGCTGCTACAGCGGATAGTGATGCGGCTACTGAAGCCTACAATGTCGCACTCAATGATCGCACCAGCCTAAATCAACTGTTCGACATGATTGCAGAACGCTTGCAAGAAAGAGGAATAGATTTGCAAGGTGCTAAACCTACTTACCGAGATTTCCGTGCAGGCGATGTTAGACATTCGTTAGCTGACATCTCTAAAGCCAAAGACAAAATGGGCTATCAACCTACTCACAAAATTTCTGAGGGACTTGATGAGTCCATGGACTGGTACGTTGCTGACCTTTCCAAAAAGACATAACCAGAAAGCCATGTCAAAAAAGACCGTTATAATGTTCATTGCCAGCATGGGTATAGGTGGTGCGGAGCGCGTTGTATCAGTCATGTCTAATTATTGGGTGCAGCAGGGATGGCGGGTTATTTTACTTAGCCAAAAAGAAGCCAATGTAGACTTTTATACTTTAGATGAGCGTATCACTCGTATTGGCATGGGGTTACTTGATGAATCCGGTGGCTTCAAAGATGCCATGATACAAAACTTTAAACGTCTTCGTTTCTTTAGACAAGTGATACGCCAGTACAAACCGGATGTTATTATTAGCTTCCTCCCTCCCTCAAATGTTCTAGCTATCATCTCTGCAAAAAGCATGAACATACCCGTCATTGTTTCAGAGCGATCTAATCCATTGCAAGACCCTATAAAAGGTATTTGGAGAAAAGGTCGTAAACTTACCTATAAACATGCGAACGCAGTTGTTATTCAGACAACAGGGAGTCTTGCTTGGGCAAGAGACTTTATCCCCGAAAATAACATTTCAATTATTCCCAACCCTGTATGGGCAAAATTCCCGGCAACTCCTGCTGCTGACAACATCGAGCTACCCCAGGGTACCGTTATTATCGCAATGGGTCGTTTATCCGAGGAAAAAGGGTATGATCAACTGATTCAGGCCTTTTCCAAGGTAGCTACGCAGCATAAAGATGCTTATTTGGTTATTCTGGGTGATGGAGATATGCGCCCCACACTTGAAGCCCTGATTGATGAGCTAAAGCTAAAAAATCGCGTATTGCTCCCCGGAAAGGTGGAAAAACCTCATAGCATTATCGAAAAAGCAGATATTATCGCACTTTCTTCACGCTATGAAGGATTCCCTAACGCCCTGCTTGAAGGCATGTCCTTAGGTTTAGCTGCACTCAGTTATAATTGTCCATCTGGCCCAAGTGATCTTGTTGATCATGAGGTGTCGGGGTTGCTAATTCCGCCTGAAAACGTAACGGAAATGGCAGCGGGAATGGATAAACTCTTGTCAAACCCTAAGCTAGTTCAACAAATGGGCGAACAAGCTCAAAAGGTAAAGCAACGGTTTGCTATTGAAAAAGTGATGGGAAACTGGGAAGCTTTAGTACACAAAGTTAAAAACTAGGTATTAATAAACCCAACCCATAGAGCGAAGTGAGAGAAATAGTAATTTATATATTTATCATTATTTTACTGCGACAACTTGGTGGTTAGCTGCGGATTTAGGATAATAACTCAACTTACTTTATAATCAGCCAGAACTAGAATCGTCGCGCATTTACCCTGCAAGAATTAATAGAGATCCTTAAGCTATAATTTAAGTGCAAAAAATCTATGATTGATAACCTAAAAGCCGTAGTCGTATTTCTTCTAGTTTTTGCATTCGCCAGCAATGGATATATTGCCATTGAAGTGATGCTTCCTGCCGTCAGGGAAATGTACTGGTTTCTTTTGCTATTCGGCGTGTCCGCACTGTTTGTGTTGCTCACACCTGCGGCGTCCATAGGTAATATACCGAAATCAGCGTTTATCTGGATAGTGCTCTTTTTGCTATCCACCGTTATTGC
>CAZDMX010000134.1:0-6385 GCA_964506085.1 uncultured Thiothrix sp.
GGATTTCGTTGATGCGTGACTACAGTAATAAAATAGCAAGAGCCTTGCCTGAAAACACGTTTGTAATTAGCCATGTGTGAAAAAGTAGAGCAAATTTACGACAGGAGCAATAAAGTAAGATAAAGGGTGTAGGGTGGGAGGATCCCACCATTGAGAGGTTGATCAAGCGCTGAAGGTGGGATTCTCGGCATTGCTCCTGCTTTGCCTTACGACAGCACATCCATGTGCTTATCCCATCCTACTTTTTTATAAATCATCTGGAACCAAGGCTGATATCTCCGGTCTATCGTTTTGTTACAAACAGAACATAGACAATTATTAAAATAAGGAGAACATCATGGGCATACCAAAAACAACCCATTTCCAAAAAACATCAGGGGCACTGCTATTAACGGGCATGTTACTTTCGCAAGTTGCTTGTGCAACTGATCAATATGGATGGGAGAACAACGATCATCACTCACCCCAATACACACAACCTTACGAGAATAGGTATAATCCTGTCAGGATTGAAATCATAGATGACCATGGACGAAGCTTTGCCAAGCACCAGCATCGTAATGGCTACAAATCACATCGTGCTTATTTAGAAGCAAAGAAAGGCAAAAATTATAAGTTACGGGTACGCAACCAGACCAACAAGCGTATCGCGATAGTCATTGCAGTGGATGGGAGAAACATTATCTCTGGAAAGAAATCCAATCTTAAAAACCATGAACGGATGTATGTATTAGGGCCGCATCAGTCCGCAACCTATAAAGGGTGGCGTACCGGGAAAAACAGAGTCAATCGCTTTCATTTTACTGCATCGGGTGACTCCTATGCAGCAGCGTGGGGAGATCACTCAGCAATGGGTGTTATAGCAGCGGCTGTTTATGAAGAAAAGCCACAGCGTCAGTATTCGTCTGATTATTATTCCAATAAAGTCGCACCACAGGCAAAAAGACGAAGTGCCAGTGAAGCCGCAGGAACGGGCTACGGAAGAGAAGAGCATTCGGCATCAGTACGAGTTAACTTTCGTCCCAAATCAACAGTGGCAGCGAAGTATTTTTATAAATACGAATGGCGCGAGACACTATGTAAACATAACGTGATTCAATGTCATTCTAATTATTACAATAAGCCTGATAATCGTTTCTGGCCTAACAACGATCGTGGACATGGAGCATATGCACCTCCACCTCCAAGATATAATTGGAAATAAAAAATAAATTTATGTGTGAGTTTTTTAGGTTAAATCTCACACATTTATGATTAATCAGGAAGACTTCTGCAAAGTCTCATCTTGAATGACCTTCAAAAAACTTCCAAATAACGTCAGCTCCATTAATATCATTATTTTTTCTCCCTAGAATACGTGGTAAATCACGCGTATTGCTGCCGGGGAAGGTATGCCCTCCACCATGAACCGCATAAAGAACGACTTCACTATGATTTTTTGGGTTGGTATAAGTAGTGACGACAACCTTGGAGCGGTCGCGTTTGTCTTTATTGGTTAAGGTACGTTTTCTTGGGATTGGATGACATTGATTGTGTTCCACCCAAAATTTTACAGTTTCTCTCGTAGAGACCACTTTCCCCATCTTTCGCCTAAAGAATTTGACCTCACCTCCATTCCAAGGAACCAAAGGATCATGTGTACCATTCATTAATAGAACCGAAAGTGGCGAACTGGGACGACAATTACCAATAATATTTTGCGGGATATTAGCAATAACAGGTGCAATAGCGGCAAGTTTAGAACTAAGTTCGCAGCCAAGCCTAAGCGTCATCATGCCTCCATTGGAAAGTCCGGTAACGTAAACTCTGGAAGCATCTGCTTTAAAGTCACGAACAAGCTTGTCAATTAATGCAGAAATAAAACCAACATCGTCCGTAGAGGTGACTTCGTCGGTAGAGGAGCTGTTGTTGTTTCGATAAGTTTTACCACGTCCATCGTTCCATTGAGCGTTTAAACCGTTGGGATATGCCACGATAAACCCGTGTTTGTCAGCAAGCTCATTGTAGCCAGTATGTTTAGCAGTCTCATCTCCATCAGCCTTTCCTCCGCCATGAAGTACTAGCATAACAGGCAGATTCGTAGCAGGTTTTCGATGGTGGGGTAGATGCAGATAATATGTTCTTTCCTGTCTATCATGTTGTATTTTTTCAAGACTTAGCTGAGCTTTTGTGAACTTAGAAGCTTCAGTAAATAAACCCGTATCTGAGTGTTTTCCAAATGCGTATGCCGTTTGAGAAAAGAAAACTAAGGTCAGTAAAAAGAGGCTGATTGCGGAGTACTTTATATGTTTCATATCATGTTCCAGTTAGTCATCTTCAACGAGTAGAGTGTGTACTAGCTCTACCCAATAACTAGCACCCAATGGCAATATCTCATCATTAAAATCATAGTAGGTATTGTGTAGCATACACCCTCCTTCTCTGGCAGATCCTTCACCATTGCCAATCCAGATGTAAGCACCCTCACAAGCATTGAGTAAATAAGCAAAGTCCTCAGCTCCCATGCTGGGTGCTAAATCTTCTTTCAAAGCTTCTTTATCTACTAGTTTACTCACAGCTTCAGCACATTTTTGTGCATGTTTAGGTGTGTTGATGGTGGCGGGATAACCCGGTTTTATACGCAAACTACCCGTTGCGCCCATAGCTTCACAGGTATGAACAATAATGCTTTCTATGCGTTGCTTAATTTGATCCCCGATACTGTTATCAAAGTAACGTAACGTGCCTTTGAGTTGCATCGTATCCGGCATAACATTGGAGACTTCGCCCGCATTGACTACAGTAATACTGATAACTGCCGACTCTTCAGGCGCAACGGGTGAAAGATTCCGAGAGACAACGGATTGTAAGGCGGTGATGAGGTGTGCTCCGGTCAATACGGGGTCAACTAGTTGATCCGGCATCGCAGCATGTCCACCTTTACCTTTGATTTCGATATATAAGGTATCAACCGCAGCCATGACTTCACGGTTATGCACCGCAAATGTACCCGCCGGTAACCCTGGCCAATTGTGCATGCCATAAACCGCAGAGCAAGGAAATAAATCAAACAGACCTTCTTCGACCATGATACGACCGCCACCATCGCCTTCTTCAGCGGGCTGAAAGATAAAATGTACCGTGCCAGCGAAATCATTATGTTCTTTTAGGTATACGGCTGCGCCTAGCAACATGGAGGTATGACCATCGTGACCACAGGCATGCATACAGCCGTCATGTTCAGACTTATATTCAAATTTATTGAGTTCTTGCAGCGGCAGCGCATCAATATCTGCGCGTAAACCTATGGCTTTGCCTATTTCAGTGCCGTGTACTGTCGCAACTATACCAGTGACGGCTAGGCCACGATGTATCTCTATGCCATGAGTCATTAATATCTCAGCGATGTAATCACTGGTCAGGCTTTCTTTAAAACTCAGTTCGGGACGTTGATGTAACCAATGCCGCCAGGTTGTCATGGATTGGTGTAGAGGTGATTGGTTTTTTATGGGATGCACTTGTTACTACCTGACTAGAAGCTGTTTATATTTGATGGTAGCAGAATCCAAGTTAATTAGTTACCGCTCAGAAAGCATAAATATCCGGCAGAGTGCCGAACAAGTAGTTTATCTTGTGGGGGCTTTCAGGTGCGAATATCCAGAGTATTTTTAAAACAACTATCTGTATCCGCGCTCATTTTCTAAATCATCTATAATAATCATTTTAGATCAAAGATAGGTGCTCATATGTATTTTATAAAAAGCTTTAAATATTATTTTATTTTTTCGTTGCTGTTTATCCTTGTATCAGCAAATGCTACTGAAAATGAAAAATGGGTATCACCCAAACTTGTTGAAGGCGCTAAAACGATTAATTTACAACAGGCAAAAAAAGCACATGCTGGCGGCATAAAATTCATAGATGTACGAAGTGACCGACAATATGGAAAACGTCATATTCCCTCAGCTTTACATTTGTCTATAAAAACAGATTTTACCCAAGTCAATCTGTTAAAACATTTCAAAAAAGATACCCCTTTCGTTATTTACTGTAACAGTGTGCATTGCAGCCTGAGTTATAAAGCTACCGAAAAAGCGGTAGGCTGGGGTTTTACTCAAGTACAGTATTATCGAGATGGTCTTCGCGCATGGCGACTGGATGGAAACCCGCTGGAATATGGTAAGAATGAAAACTAATTACTTCAATATTTTTACGCGTACTGCTCCAGCAGAACCCAGCTCGCCACTGGTTAGCGCACCTGCTTGACGCATGCTGTTGGCTATACCTCGAAGACCTTTAGAAAGCGCAATATCAAGCGGGGTTCGGCTACTATCATTGGCAACATTTATATTAGCTCCACGCTTGATTAAAGCACGGGCAATTTGTACTTTACGCCAGTATAAAGCATCAAATAGAGGTGTATTTCCAAAGGTATCCACGGTGTTTGGTGTTGAACCGGCCTGTAGTAACAGATTGGTGATAGGTAGGTTTTTTTCACGTACGGCGATATGCAACGGCGTGCGTCCATAGCTATCGGCAATGCTAAGCTTGGGTTTGTGCTGCATCAATAGATTAACCATAGCCAGATGCTTTTTCTCAATGGCAATATGTAGTGGGGTTTGTTTACTGTTATTACGCTCATTAACCTTTGCGCCTTTTTGTAATAATAGACGCATCATATTGATGTCTACTTTCTGAGTAGCAACATGTAAAGCGGTATCTTTAAAGCGATTGGCATGATTAACATCAGCACCCGCATTGAGGAGCATTTTTATAAGCGGTATTTTGACGTGCTGAACGGCTCTGATCAGGGGTGTATTTTCGCTACTATCCTCAACATTGATGTCTGCTCTTGCATGAATTAATAGCTTCACAAATGATAGATCTTTTTTGTTCATGGCGATATCCAGAGGTGTTCTGTCTCGGCTGTCTTTTACATTCACATTCGCTCCAGCTCCGATTAACACACGGGACATGGCAAGCTTACTATCGCGTATAGCAATTTGGAAAGGCGTTTCATTTGCATTGTTCTTAGCATTCACTTTTGTTCCAGCTTGCAAAAGTAGCTTGGCAATTTCTGGTTTATCTTCGCGTACAGCGATATGTAACAAGGTGTCTTTACGACTATCTATTTCATGGATATTGGCTTTGTATTTTATTAGCAGTTTAGTAAGCGCAGGGTCTTTCTTGTGGATAGCAATGTGAATAGGTGTACGCTCTCCAAGATCCTTGGCGTTCACATTCGCATGACCCTCGAGTAAAATTTTAGCTAATTGCGGTTTTTCACTGCTAATAGCGCGATGCAGTAAAGTACTCCCACTAAATTTAATATTCGGATCAGCACCCAGCTCAAGTAAGAACTTAATGGTTTGCACATCATCTTTATCAGCGGCTAGGAACAAAGGTGCTTTTTGGTCTTTCGGGTTTAGGTTCGCACCATATTTAACTAACATGCGTAAGGAATTAGTATCCTTCTTGGTTATTGCCTTGGCAAGATAGGGCTGATAGTTAAAATCCTTGCGCTTGTTGGCATGGCGAAGCAAGGCTTCAAGGATGGCGTAATTAGTGGGTTCACTATAAAGAGGGGTAAAGAGCATGGTTTTGAAGTTTGCTAGTTGATCCACATCTTTACCTCTGTTAATAAAGAGCCGAGCCAGCTGCCATTTCCCTAAACGCAGTGTCTTGGGTAGCAAGCTATTTCCCTGATAATGAATGGCACGGGGTTCAATGCTTAACAAGCGTTCTGCCTTTTTCACATCGTTTTCTTCAACCGCCATGGCTAGTAACAGACCCACAGATACTATCTTAGCGCGTTCGTGAAAGGGTAGAAGTAGGTACGACGAGGGATAGCTGTTAGCGAAATGAGTGTTTTCAATACGATGCTTGAAATAACCTGCGGCTGGATTTGCGCCTCGCTGTAACAACCATTTTACCATGTCCGCGTTGCTTTGTGACAAGGCAATATCATAGGCAGTTCCGCTAGCATATTGATAGCGTTTGCCTCCCGCCAGGAACTGATTCACCTTGTCTGCACGAACACTTACCCGATTAATGACGACACGGTTTTGTGAACGATAGTCAATGGCAACGCCTTGTTGCAGTAGCTGTTGGGCTAGTGCTTTATTGTTTTTAGCCACTGCTAACAGAAACCGATCAGCAACTGGAAATGAGCTGTCTGGGCATGATGATGATTTAGAAGAACCCGCAACACCGCAAACAGCAGTAGGTTTTTTTGTGCCAACGATCAGAATCGCTGCATTCTCTAATTCTGTAATACCATTTTCTGCAAATACCTTTGCAGATGAGAGAGTAAAAAGTGTCAGGCTTGTTGAAAATAAGACTGACAGCATTAGGAGTTTTGAGTTAAGGGGAGAATAATTCATTGTTTCCTACTCAGGATTCAGGA
>CAZDMX010000135.1:0-6363 GCA_964506085.1 uncultured Thiothrix sp.
AATGCTAAGCGCTTTCTTTTAACTTATCACCCTTATCGTCGCTGTCTGTATCAGAATCATCAAAGCTAACCTCATCCTTCAACGCTTTAGATATGCTACCAATACTAGCCCCATCAATACCAATCTCACGCAATAAGCCATCCACTAAAGGAGCTTGAGCTTTATAACGCAAGGCGCTGTCAACAATCTGGTCTGATAAACTGGCACCGCCCATGTTGTTGTTTCCACCTCCATTATTATTAGCAGAGCCACCACCTCCACTGTTACCACCAAAAGCATTAAGTCCATCAAGGTGCATAATTTTGATGCCTTCAATATTTTCTAGCGGTTTAACGCTTTCTCTGACAATACTAGGAAGCTGATCCACTATTTGCATCTTTACCTTCATATCAATCTGCTGATTGGATAATAAGTTGGCAGCCTCATTAATAGCGCGTTTACCCGCCGCTTCTGCTCGATAGCGCATCGAAGTGGCTTCACTGGCAAATTCCTCTGCATCTTTAGCCGCTTCAGCGATAATACGTTGCCTTTGTGCTTCTTTTTCAGCACTGATCACTTCGATTTCACGGCTACGTTCGGCTTGTGCACGTTCCCGTGAGGTGGTTACTTCTTCGGATGCTTTGGCTGCTTTGGCTTTGAGCTCATCCGTTTCGATCCAGATTTCGGCAACTTTCTTCTGTCCAGCAGCAATCATAATATTCTTGCGTTGTTGAAATAGCTCTATGTCACGTTCTTTGGTTATGCGTGCGGTTTCAATATCTAGTTCAGTTTGTTGTTTGATTTTATTAATATCTCGGCGTTTGAGTTCTTCTTCTTCAACCAACTGCTTCTCAAAATCAATGGCATTCTTTTCTCTCTCATATTCCAGTTCGCGGATTTCAATGGCATTTTTAGTTTCTATATCCACACGTTTTTTCTTGTCAGCCGCTACCTGTTCAGCAAGCTTCGACAGGCCTTGGGAGTCAAACACATTGTCTTCTTTGAAGTACTCTCGTTCAGTCTGATCGACATGGGTCAAAGCTACGGATTGTAATACTAGGCCGTTAGAAGCCAAGTCTTCATCAATAAACTGTGCAACTTGATCACAGAATTGCTTTTTTTCTATATGTAGCTCGTCCATTGTCATGCGACTGACTACAGCATTGAGTGCAGCTTCACAGCGTTCTTCAAACATATCGAATACTCTTTCTTTATCAAAAGTACCTTCACCCATGGTTTGAGCAGCAAGAGAAACCCCTTTGGATGTGGTTTCTACATGCACAAAATAATGAGCAATAATATCAACCCGTAAATGATCAGCAGTGATTAAAGCATTTTCTTTAGTACGCTTTATCGGTATCTCAATGGTCTGCATATTGACTTTGATGTAGTTATGAAATAGCGGAAGTACCATTGTACCGCTATCCATAACGACTTTTTCACCACCCATACCTGTACGTACAAAGGATGTTTTTTTATCCGCACGACGAAAAAATAGCACGAATGCTGCTAATGCTAATAGCGCCAAGGCTATAAAAAAAGCAGATAAATTTGTTAGGGAACCCATAATTAGCACCATAAAATAGAATTAACATTAACTATATAGCAGGTCTAAGCCAAACCAGCAAGAATGATTAGAGGTAAAGCTATTCTTCTGTGATCAGCTTTACAAAGCTATCTTTCAAATTCTGATAACGCTGCCTGACCTGAGCACGCACAGCAGCAGCGGATTGTTTATCTCCATACTGTCCCACTCTGACTTTATAGTGGCGACCCCTTTCGCTTTCATAAGTATCATAATAGGCATCGTAACCATCATTTTCTAAGTCATTCACCAGACCGATTGCATTCGCCTCATTAGGAGTAACAGAGACCTGCACGGTGTAATAAAGCCCATCAGGATTTCGCCCGTCAGCTGCTCCGGCTCCTGTTGTTGTGGTAACATCGACGCGGTAGCCTTTGTAATACATATAACTGATACCTGCTGCAACAATGCCTAGAAAAATCAATGTGGTAAGGTTAACAAAACCGTTTTGTTTATAAGTTTTCAAAGGGCACTCCTAATCAAGAGAAAGCAGGTTAGTATCTTGTGCTAGTGCAGAGATTGGCTGCAACAAGTGTATGTTCCAGAAGCTTTCTGTTGATAACTAGTTAGATACAACCATTTATTATAGTACATTATCATACAAGATGAGGCATGAATGTCCAACAACTTAAGCTTTCTATGGCATGACTATGAAACCTGGGGGGTCGATCCTCGGCGTGATCGTGCCGCACAGTTTGCGGGAATTCGGACCGATGCTAACCTTGAGGAGATAGGTGAGCCGATCAATATCTATTGCAAACCTAATGATGATTTCCTGCCGAATCCTGAATCCGCAATGATTACGGGCATCACGCCACAACTTACGCAACAAAAAGGTGTGGGTGAGGCGGAATTTTACACGCGTATTAATGATCTTTTATTGCAGCCTGGAACCTGCGGGGTAGGGTACAACAGCCTTCGTTTTGATGATGAGCTAACCCGCACAGGTTTTTTTCGAAACTTCATTGACCCCTATGCGCGTGAATGGCAAAACGGCAATAGTCGCTGGGATATTATTGATTTGGTGCGTATGACCTATGCTTTACGACCAGAAGATATTGAGTGGCCGCTGGGTGAAAATGATTTACCTAGCTTTCGCTTGGAGTTATTGACCCAAGCTAATGGGATTGCCCATGAAGGCGCACATGATGCGTTGAGCGATGTCAGGGCAACAATAGCTTTAGCGAAACTTATTAAAACTAAAAAGCCTAAGCTTTATGATTTCTATTTAAAGTTAAGAAGCAAGCTCGAAGCAGGGCGCTTACTTAATTTGCGTGAGCAAAAAACCGTGTTACATATCAGTGGAATGTATCCTACCGAGATGGGGTGTTTATCGCCTATCCTTCCGCTCATGCAGCATCCCGTGAATAGTAATGAAATCATCGCTTATGATTTACGCAAATCACCCCGTCATTTCTTATCGATGACAAGTGCTGAAATGGCTGATAATTTATATTCCAAGGCAGCTGATTTACCCACCGGTGTTGAGAGGATTGGTATCAAGGGCGTGCATCTTAACAAGTCGCCTGCACTAGCGCCTATTAATACATTAAGTGAACAAAGGGCAGCACATTGGCAGATAGATTGGCAGGAGGTGGAAAAGCATCGTCAACAACTGCTAGCGGATTCAACCTTGCTAAGTCGTTTGGCTGAACTCTATCAAACCCACAAAAAAGAGTATGCACAAGGCGATGCTGAAACAGCGCTTTACGAAGGGTTTATCAATAATAACGATCGTACTTTATGTAACCAGATTCTAAAAAAGAAACCAGAGCAACTGATTGATTGGGTTCCTAGCTTTGATGATAAGCGTTTAAATACAATATATCCCCGTTATCTAGCCAGAAATTGGCCACATCTATTAAATCCTCAACAGTTACAAAAATGGCGAGAATACTGTGAAGCCCGAATCATAGAGGGTGAATTTGATAGCACGATGACGCTCACAGAATACCAAAATACACTGGAGCAGTTGGCGGGTTCTGACCTGTCAGAAAAGAATTTGCGTATACTACAACAGCTAGTGCAATGGTGTAGCTGATTGTATATGAAGGCTAGTCCCCGCCATGCTCTTCATGTAGGGCTTCAATCGCTTCAAGCACGCCACTAGGTTCGTGGAAATGTGCAATATGAAAGAGGGCTTCGCCTTCATACACTAGCGGTAGTTTTGTTCTCCCAATAACAATGCCGCATGCAGTCGCTAATACTTTTTCTTCATTTTCACCAAAAGGATCGGAGACTATACCGACTACTTCGCCTTCCTGAACATGCGTTCCTAGCCTCGCTACTGTTCGTAATATGCCGCTTTGGGGTGCTCGCACCCAGTTACTGGAGGTGGCTAGTAAGGGTTTTTTACTGATATCGCAATGAGTGCCATCTTCCGTTGTAAGCATGTCTAGAAATTGCAGTACATTAATGACGCCAGAGAGGCCTGCTTTGATGGCAATTTCGTCAAAGCGTAAGGCTTCTCCTGCTTCATAGAGGAGTATCGGTATATTGTGCTTGCTCGCAGCTTCGCGTAATGAACCCTGTAATAGCTTTTTTGTATTCATAACGACAGGTGCGCCAAAGGCACAGGCCATTTTTTTTATTTCCATGCTTAAATCGAGTTCTGCGCGAATCTGTGGGAGATTCGTTCTTCCAATAGCACCCGTATGTAAATCAATACCATGGGTGCATTGTTTAACAATTTCAGTCATAAAAAGGTGTGCAAGACGCGCTGCCATGGAGCCTTTACGGGAGCCGGGGAATGAGCGGTTTAAATCACGTCGATCCGGTAGATATCGGGATTGAGCTATAAAGCCGTAGACATTAACAACAGGAATGGCTATCAGTGTACCTTTTAAGTTTTCGGTTTCAATGGATTTAATTAATCGGTGAATGATTTCTACGCCGTTTATTTCATTGCCATGTGTAGCGGCACTTACAAATACACAAGGCCCGGCTTTGCTGCCGTTAATGACGTGAACAGGCATGTCAACATTGGATGAGGTATATAAATCAGGCAAGGGGAGGTTTATAGTCTTCCTTTCCCCAGGACGAACTTTCGTTCCTCCAATAGTGATGCTGATATTGCCACTCATAATGTTGCTCCGTGATCATTTTGAATAACGGTGTTTTGAGTCTTAGTGTTTTGAGTTGTAGTACTTGGAGTTGTAGTGCTTTGAGTCGTTGCTTTTTTAGCGTTTGCTTTTTTTACGGTCATACTTTTTTCAATAAATTTTATTATCATTCCGGCAATATCTTTTCCCGAGGCACCTTCTATGCCTACCAATCCCGGTGTTGAATTCACTTCTATGACGACAGGCCCATGATGAGAGCGCAGTATATCAACACCCGCTACACTTAATCCCATGATCTTGGCTGAGCGAACAGCCGTTGAGCGTTCTTCGGGAGTGATCTTAACAAGGTGGGCTTTGCCTCCCTGATGAATTTTAGAACGGAACTCGCCTTCACGAGCTTGTCGTTTCATGGCAGCGACGACACGATTTCCAATCACAAAGCAGCGGATGTCAGCCCCTTTTGCTTCTGCTATGTATTCCTGTACTAGAATGTTAGCTTTTAGTCCCATGAAGGCTTGAATAACACTTTCTGCCGCCTGACCTGTTTCTGCCAGCACCACACCAATCCCCTGAGTGCCTTCTATAAACTTTACCACTAATGGAGCACCGCCCACCATTTTGGTTAAATCTTCGATATCTCCCGGTTTGTTCGCAAAACCAGTAATAGGAAGCCCAATGCCTTTGCTGGATAGCAGTTGTAATGAATGTAGTTTGTCGCGCGCCCGGGTGATGCCGAGTGATTTATTGAGGGAGTAGACTCCCATCATTTCAAATTGCCGTACAACCGCGGCGCCATAAAAACTTACTGATGCGCCAATTCTTGGAATGACAGCATCAATGCCTTGTAGCTCTTTTCCATGATAATGAATGGTGGGGTTATGTGATGCGATATTCATATAACAACGAAGAAAATCTACAATCACAGGGTCATGTCCGTGTGCTTTGGCTGCTTCTAGCAAGCGCCGTGTTGAGTAAAGATTTTTATTTCTGGAGAGTATAGCGATGCGCATAAGTTGTTTTCTACCAAGTTGTTACTTCTAGTGGGTAGGAGCTGAAGGGTGTAATACTGGCTATTTCTTTGCAAGTTCATACAGCTTTCGTGCCGGTAAGCGTTTAGTCAAAAACGATGCTGATGGATTAACTAGCATTGGCTCAGGTATGGCTTGTCGGCCCAATAACATCCTGAAACGCATGTCTTCTCGTGCTGTTAATGTGACTTCAATAGGATACGTGTTACTTTTGTCGATACATATCATTGTTTCGATAACGTAGCGATGTTCACGATGACCACCAGAGTCGGTTACTTCTCGATAATCTAGTATTTTGGCTTCACATTTCTTTACGAGGCTCAATTCATATTGCAACGGGTGGATTGAAAAACGTACCCAATCTTTACCGTTTCGTTTTAGTGGCTGAATCTGGAAAGCATGTAGTGCAGAAGTTTTGGCTCCAGTGTCTATCTTTGCCTTAATTGCGGGCAGTTTCAATTCAGGTAGTGCAACCCACTCACGCCAACCGAGTATTATTTGTGGCATTTGCTTTTCATATGAATGTTACGTGGTTATTTACTGAGTAGATGCTGGTAGTGAAACATTAAATAGTATCTGCTATGTCATTCTTTTGCTATTTAAATTGCGAGCATTAAGCATAGTAAAGTTTTTACCAATTAAACCAGATTCGTCAAAGCACCTGACATTCTGACTTGCCTTTTTCTCCCTGAACCCTTCAACCTAAAAA
>CAZDMX010000136.1:0-6355 GCA_964506085.1 uncultured Thiothrix sp.
TTTCGCCAGCCTGTTCTCTGTTTAACGTAATGCCTTGCTCTTTGGCCCGATCAATAACATCTTGAGGTAGCCATAGAATAAAACAGACAGGTGTATCAGAGGGATAGCGTTGTAGGTGATGAATGGCATCTTGTGCGTTCATGATGTTCTCCTTGGATTTACCAATAAAATGGAAAAGGAGAAATACCATAGACAGGGATTTCTCCCTGTTGGGGTGGATTAGTGATGCATATAAGGCGGTTGCCTGATCCTTTTCAATATGCGTAGAGGATCTTCAGAAATAAGGTTTAAACAATTATAGCATGTTACAATAGCCCCATTAGTATAAAAACGGTACAAGCTGATGCATAGTTTATCCATACCCTACGCAGAGGATCTGCTAGTTACATCGGGTAAAGCACCCAAAGAACTTGAGGAAGAACTTCGTTTCTTGCTGGCGGTAAAGCTGTTTGAATTGCATCGTTTAACACTTGGCAAAGCAGCGGAGTTTTGTGGTATGGCAAAAATGCCATTTATGTATGAACTAGGGCGCTTAAATGTACCTGTTATCAACCTGAGCGATGATCAAATCGCTGATGAATTACGGGATGACTAGATCAGCGATCATAGCTGACAGTGGACCACTTATTTCACTTGCTATCATTGATCAGCTCAGTATTCTAAAGCAACTATATCCACGAGTTGTTGTTCCACCAGCGGTCTGGCATGAAGTTACTGTCAAAGGTAAAGGTTTGCCAGGGGCTGAGGCCGTAGCTCAACTTTCTTGGTTAGATATTCAAAAACCAGAACCTCAAGTACTCATTCCGCTCTCTATCATAGCTGGTCCAGGTGAAGCAGAAGCTATTGCTTTAGCTCAAACCATTAAAGATAGCATCGTGTTACTTGATGATTCACAAGCAAGACGCATTGCTGAGCGCTTTGATGTGCTACGTATTGGTACATTGGGTATCTTACGTCGAGCCAAGATAAAGGGCTTGGTTAAAGAAATAAAACCAATGATTGAGCAGTTACAGGCTAATCATATTTATATGGCTGATAATCTAATCAAGGCAGTATTAGAGAGTGTGGGTGAATAAATCCATCCATTTCTTAGGCAAACTCTGATTTCAGTATAAATGGCCTCTAGTAGTGTTCAGACACTATTTCCATCATATGTAAGGTCAAATCAGATCGGCGCGCTTGTGGATAGCTTTTATATTCTGATAGGTAAGTTTGATGTTCGGCTGAGGCTATTGTTTCGCTTAATGATGTATTGCCAGCGCTAAAAGCCGATGAAGCAAATAAAAGGCAAGATATTACAATGGTATTTACTAGAAGTTTTGACATTAGAGACACTCTTTTTATTATTATTGGGTTTGTGTTTAATAATCATACACAGAATGTCAATCGTATAAAACCCCTGAACGGTAGCAACCGACAAGTGGTTTTAATGACTTGTTAGTGCCTACGAGACTGCCAGAGAACTAGAGTCTCGCTACGCTTCTATTCTCGGGCAGCCTCCTCCTAGACCTTAGACCCCATCGCTATCAGTTTACAGTTTCGCTTGTAATAAATAAGCATTTTTGTGTCCAGCAAATGCGGCTTGATATGCCCAGAATTTGGCAGCTTGTTGTCCATCTTTCTTTTCTGACAATATTAATGCTAGTTGGTATTGTGCTTCACTGTGGCCTTGTTTAGCAGATAGTAAATACCAGGTTTCTGCCTTAAGAATATCTGCCTGAATGGTATTGCGTCCTGTCTGATAAAGACGTGCTAAAAGATACTGAGCATTTATATGTTGTTGTTTGGCGGCATGGGTAATTAATGAAATAGCCTTGCTGTCATCTTGTTCTACATCTTTACCTAGTAAATATTTAATGCCAAGATTTTGTTGCGCATTTGCATTACCTAAAGCCGCCGATGATTTATACCACTTTAATGATCGATAGTGATCCACGGAAGTACCCATGCCTTTTTCATACATTAAGGCTAGATTAAACTGAGCCCTGGGCATGCCTTTTTTTGCAGCTTTATTGAACCATACATAGGCTTCGGTAACATTCTTTACAACTTGCTCACCTTTCAAATAGTGTAGTCCCAAATTAAATTCAGCATCGGTGTGACCCGCATTGGCAGCAAGTCGTAACCAGTCAATGGACTGGGTGAAATCGGAGTGTGTATTACCCATTTCATCTTTGTACATAAGTGCAAGGCTGTATTGTGCTTCAATATCTCCACGTTCAGCCAAAACCTTCATCAAAGTACGAGCTTTGGCTAGATTATTGTTAGTAATTTCCGGGTTAATCAATAACAAGGCAAGATTGAAGTTGGCAGCGGAAGCACCTGCCTTAATAGCTTGTTTATAGTATTTAATGGCTAAAGAGTAGTCTTTGGATACACCAAGACCTAACTCGTAATACGAGGCGAGCTCAAATAATGCTTGTGGGTGATTACTATCAGCAGCCTTTTTAATCAAATGAATAGCTTCGGCTATTTTCTTTTGTTTAATTAAACCTTTTGCCTGTTCAAATTGCTGTTGTGCCAAAACAATAGTTGGTTTTATAGTTGGTTTTAAAGTCGTTTTCGTAGATTCGGTAGAGTGACTACTGTTTTCAGCCAGCGCATGACTTGAGAAAATAGTAAACGATGATAGATAAAACAAGCAGGTGATAAACAACCTTTGTTGATTCATGATACAAGCCCTTTTTTTATTATTACTTATTGCAAACTACGGTAGCACTTGCATATTATTTAATCAAACTGATCCGGTTAGCGGCTAGATTAGCATTTCTTTATATAAGGATAGCGCTTCAATATACAGGACAAGTCCTTGTATACATGACTAGGAGGCTGTCCGAGAACTAAGAAGCTGCTGCAAATCCCATGAACATCATAATCTGACCTTATTGAAATCGTTAAATAGAACGACTATTCGCCTCATTCAATAAGCCCAGCTTATGATATTCCTGTAATTTTCGCTACGCTTCTAGTTCTCGGACAGCCTCCTAGCGGGTATGATTTTTCATCTGAGCTTTTCCCATGAGGTCTGCTGCATAGTTCATTACGTGAAAGATAATATTTTGCTCATTGGTACCGCTAATCAAGTGTGCTCCAGGTCCTAATGCGTAGACAGCAACATCTTCAGCGCCATGAGTTTCAGCAGAATGTGGTACTAAGGCTTCTTGGTGGAATCCCGATGAGGTGGTATCCACATCGGTTAAATCTTTTCTGCCAGTGGCAATGGCTTTGTCATATGACACATTAGCATCTGTTTCATGGTGTAAATTTCTAAAACCACGTCCATTTCTATAAGCAACAGTGGTATAGGGCAAACCATCCTCAGCTAACGCGGGTTCTGCTTGAGGATTTCCATGACGGTCGTTGATGATTACTTTCCCTAGAATAGGGTTGCCTCGTGTTGGGTAGCCACCAATAGTGAATACATGACTATGATCAGCAGTCACGATGATCAAAGTGTCATCGGTACTTGTGGCATCGACAGCGGCCTGAACAGCCTTCGATAATTCAATCGTATCGGTTAGTGCATTATAAGCACTTCCTGCGTGATGCCCATGATCAATGCGTCCTGATTCAATCATCAGGAAAAAACCATTTTTATTATTATCCAGAATATCAATGGCTTTTGTAGTCATTTCGCTGAGTGAAGGTTCACCCAGTTTGTCGTTGGCTCTATCGGCTTCATAATGCATATGTGATTCATTGAATAAACCGAGTAACTTATTGGTTGTAGCCGGATCAATAGCGTCAAAGCCTTTTTTATCAATAATATATTTGCCCGTTGGATACAGAGCCTTCCATTCGTTTATTAAATTACGGTTATCCGTACGATTGCCTTCGATAAGACTACTCGCATCATCGCTATTATCGGCTACAAGGTGGCGCAAGAAATGACGTCGACCTCCACCCATAATCAGATCAATGCCATCAATGTGGCTTTGATCCAAATCCGTTCCAACACGTGCTTTCAGCATGGATTCAAAATGGATTAATTGGTCAGCGATATCTTTACAATCTGCTGTAACAGCCTTTTTAGGTAACTTTGAGATATCTTCCCAATGACGTGCTGGAGATTTTGCATAAGTAGCCGCAGGAGTGGCATGTGTGATACGCGCTGTTGTAATAATCCCCGTGGATTTTCCTGTCATTTCAGCCAGTTCTAATGCTGAAAATCGTATTTTGTTTGCTGTTGAGTTTTTCATAGACAGGCAATTGCCAGGGATAATGCTTTCATCAAGACCAATAACGCCAGCTTTGGTTTTTACACCCATCATAATGGCCGTCATCGTGCCTGCTGAGTCGGGTGTTTGTTGATTGGTGTTATAGGTTTTAGATAAGCCAGAAAAAGGGAATTTATCGAAGCTAAGTTGGTACTCTTCACCTTTTAGGCCTTTTTGCTGTCCTGCAAGAATCCGTGCTGCGGTGACGGTGGATACACCCATGCCATCGCCTATAATTAGAATGATATTCTTCGCAGAACCCTTTGTATTATTGATAGTTTTTGAGTTAGCTATTGCATTGGACACGGCATCGGCTGCAGAGTCGAACCAGAGGTTGGCTGTCTCCTGTTTTTTTACAGCTAAAGAGTTTATTGTGTTAGTAGCTTTTTGGTGATTCTCTTTTGATGTACTACTGGAACTGCCACATGAAGTAAGTAATATGAGGCTTGTTGTAATCGATAATTGTTGAAAAAATTTCATAAGATAGTTTTTAACACAGTAAGCTTTAATAGGGGTAGGGTGGGAGAATCCCACATTGCGATGTTAGATTTAACGCCGCAGGTGGGATATTCCCACCCTACAAAAGTTAAACCTATAGTTCATCAGCTAATACATTAACGGTATGAGTAATTTGTTCTTCCGTATGAGATGAGCATATGAAGAACCTAAGTCGTGCCATTTTTTCTTGCACAGCAGGATAAAAGATAGGTTGTACATTGATACCCCTATCAAAGCAGGTATTTGCCAAGCGCCCAGCACTTGCCGAACTTCCCGTGAGTACAGGAATGACAGAGAATCCTGCACTTAAGCCTGTATCTATCCCTTTCTCATGAGCGAGTGCCAGAAATTGTTGGCTGCGAGCTTTAAGGGTCGCAATACGTTGTGGCTCAGCATGCATTAGTTTGAGCGCTGCTAATGAGGCAGCAGCAGCGGACGGTGGCATACCTACACTGTATAGAAAACCCGGTGCATAATATTTTAGATGTTCAACCAATGCTTTTTCGCCCGCGATATATCCGCCGCAGCTTGCAAGGGTTTTACTCAGGGTTCCCATCCAGATATCAACCTCTTTACCATTAATATTAAAATGCTCTTTTATACCTAAACCTTTTTCTCCTAAAACACCTAATGCATGCGCCTCATCAACCATTAGAAAAGCTTTGTGACGCTGTTTAATATCTATAAATTTAGGTAAATCAGGGAAGTCTCCATCCATGCTATAGATGCCTTCAATCACAATAAGCACCCGCTCAAATTTTCCGCGTTCACGGCTGAGGATATCATCCAGTGCTTGCCAGTCGTTATGTGCAAAAGGTATGCGTTTAGCACCAGATAACTGAATGCCTTGCAACACACTATTGTGGATTAGCGCATCATGCAGGATCAGATCGTTACGGTTAAATAAATAGCCGATAGTGGTGACATTGGTAGCGTGTCCACTGACAAAGGCAATACAGTCTTCAACCCCATATACATCTGCCAGGGCTTGTTCCAGTTCACCTTGAACAGGGCGTTCACCAGCAACGGGACGACTGGCAGATGATGACGTGCCGTATTGTTCAATAGCTTGTTTTGCGGCTTCCGAAACTGCGGGGTGTCCACATAAGTCCAGATAGTTATAGCTTGCGTAGTTGATGTATTCTTGGCCATCAATCTGAGTGGTATTACTAGCAACTGTTTCATGAACCTTGAAGAAGGGGCTGGGAATACCTAATTGTTCGCCACCTTTGGCCAAGACTCTGATTTGTTGATAGCCAGGAAATTGATCAAAGCGGGTGAATTCGTCTGGGATGGTATTTTTTGATGAAGCAGAATGTCGAGATTTCTTTGCTGGCATATCATCGTATTGCTCAAATTTCTTTAAGCGTTTTTGTAGCATCTTTTGGGCTAGTTTATCCTTAGCGGCGTTGTTCAATCCGAATAAACCAGCTGGTTTTTTTTTTCGGTTATTTTTTTTATTTTCGTTTTCAGGCATATAAGAATGTATTAGTTTTAGAGAGTGGGCAGTCCTTAATGAAGGGTAACAGCCACATCAATGAAAAGCATAATATATCTTTAAAAATAAAAAAATAAAAGTGCCTATCAGTCCTGTTCAATACTAACTGGAAGTGAGACTTCAGTCTCGCCAATGCTTCTTC
>CAZDMX010000137.1:0-6348 GCA_964506085.1 uncultured Thiothrix sp.
GACATCTGAATTAATAACACCCGTAGTAGCTTGCCAGCTATCACATTTACGCAATAATATACGCGTGTTCGGTCCTATCAAACTCATGGCATGGTTGAAGGTGGCAAAGGGTGAGCCGGGAGAAGTCCCGTTATTTTCATCTGAACCATCAGCGGCAACATAGTAAGTTGTCCAGCCTTCAGCAGTATCAATATCTAAAACTGTAATGTCTTGAAAATATGCGTTTGATTGACCTTGATCATCGGTGACAGTGAGTTTTACGCGATACACGCCCGGGGTTTCATAGACATGACCACTGACAAAACCAGTGGCGTGGTTACGAGACTTGCCATCTAACGACCACGTACCTGCGGTAGCATCATCAAAATCCCAAGTATAATTAAGATGATTAAAGTCACCCTCTTGTGGCTGAATCACGCCTGATTGAGCATCCACTGCGCCGAAATGGACAGCAAGAGGGGCATAACCTGAAACACGGGCAGCAGTAAACATGGCGATTCGACCATTCGCATCAGCTACAGGTAAATCGCTACAAACGATGGAAACATTGTTTACATTGGCTGTAATCACTGAGGTCGAATTGCCTACCTGACAATTTTGATTAGCAGGCTGATTGACTATAGCGACCTTGAAGCGTGTTCCAGCTAATGCATTTTGCTCAAAGGTAAAGACACTGTTATCTGATAGAACCAAACTAGATTGACTCTCTAAAACAATTTCCAACTGTCCATTAAGACCTATCACAGTACCACCGACCGAAAAAGATTCCGCTGAATTGTTCACGGTGATAGCAATACTATCTGTCCCTGTCAATCCGTTATTATCTGTGACTGTTAGTTGAAAAGTAAAAGTCTCGTCTGCATCAACAGAAGGGGCGGTGAAGGAAGCACTCTCGGAACCTGCGCTGGTCAAGGTGACATCAGCTCCCGCTGTCTGAGTCCACGCATAACTTACAATGCTTCCATCAGAATCTGTTGCCGATCCGACTAATTGCACAGTACTCGCTTCGTCCACTGACTGGTCACTACCAGCGTCAACCGTGGGAGCTACATTGTCACCGGGGTCACTATTCGCATTGTCTCCTAAATAAGCGTCAACCTCCGTGCCTTGTAACAACGCCAAAGGCTGGCTGGCGATGGGTACATTACGGTTAGGCTGATCGACATTCAACGAGGCTAACAGTGCTTCCGACAAGGCGGCGTCGGGTCTCTGGAAACGTAGATAATCCACGCGAGCGATTAAATCGGGACTGGGTGAATCAAAATTGATTACATTGTAATTATGGAAGAAACTTCCTGCTTCATTATTGTAGCGACTGACACGATCCCAATCAGTATAAGTAGTGATACCCACTTGCAAGGTATCGGCAAAATCAGGGCGGGTGTAACGGTTTTCAACCACCCAATCACCGCCTGGATGACGCCGCATTACGAGTACAGTTTGACCGACACGGATAAACTGTAACCAAACGGTTTCTGGCCCACCTTCTTCAACACTACCGGTTGGAATACCTCGATTCGAATAGTACAAATCCGAAGCACCATTCACAGTATTTTTAACTTCGTAGGCTCGCTGACCTGGATTACCTGCAGCACCGAAGGATAAAAAAATATAATTTTCTGAATTAGGTCGCCAATCGCTATTGCCACTATTATTGGGGTCAAAAGCCCCCGCTACGGGTTCTACAGAAGGATTAGGGAACGTTTCATCGGGTGCGCCATGAGTAAATCCTGTCGCATTTCTTACCATAATACCTGCGAGGGAAAAGCGTCGGTTAGGTGGTTCGCTCGCATCAGCTACATTATGTCGACTATTAACGGTGATTTTAGCAGTGGCAATAAAATCCCCTGTAATTTCTTTAAATGCCAACACACCGCGCAAATCGGCAAACCAGGAAGAGGAATACGGCATTAGACGCATTTCTCCCGTTGCATCAGCATTCACTGA
Organism: uncultured Thiothrix sp.; assembly: GCA_964506085.1. Taxonomy (GTDB): domain Bacteria; phylum Pseudomonadota; class Gammaproteobacteria; order Thiotrichales; family Thiotrichaceae; genus HyVt-477. The sequence continues at coordinate 1,948 of CAZDMX010000137.1, forward strand.
CCAGTTTTCAAGCGGGTTCGCACCCCAGCCCTCTTCTTGATAAATACGTTTCCAGTTAGTGATACTTGCAGAGTCACTAAACTCATCACCACTAGCAGCGATAGGTGCGTTGCCTATCCAGTCGGGATCACAACGATCACCAACCCCATCGTTATCTTCATCATTCTGGTTGTTAAAATCAACTGGACAGTTATCAACATCGTTATTAACCCCATCTCCATCCAGATCGAGATCGCAAACATCACCACGACCATCTTGATCTTTATCGTTCTGATCGACATTCGCTACAGCAGGGCAATTGTCAGCGACCCCAACCACCTCATCTTCATCGGGATCAAGGGCGCTACAATCGGCAAAACCCGCACGAATCCAATCATTAACAACAGTGACATCATATTCGCCCCGCCAATGGAATTTACCTTGCTGTTTAATTTCAGCGATGAAGGAGTCAATTGAAGCCGTATAACCGAGGTGTAGTTGGTAACTTTGGATATTGCGCGTTGGTTCGCAAAACCCTATTTGTGTATTCGAAGCACCTGTTTCTCCGGTCTGCCCAACCCAACCAGCAAGGTCTCTATCAACGCTGCCAAGTTCGAACCACTCTTCTGTTGCTCGACTGCTGTAGTAGTTATTGTCTGTAAAGGTAAAATTGGACGTACTCGCTTCGCTACCTCTGACCAGTAAAGAACCGAATTCTGATGCATCGATGAGATTACCTTGTACTTCAATATTCTGTTTCTCCGAGTTTACTCCAAGATTGATCAGATTATGGTTGCTACCTGAGCCACTAATTCCATGGATGGTATTAGCGCGCACAGAAACATTCCTGCTGGGCCCATCGAGATAGAGCGCAAAGGTATTCGTCACAGCTTGACTTTCGTTGTGCAAAAAGTGGTTGTTGCTTATCTCTGCACCGTTCAAACCATCCAACCACATACCCCAACCCAGAGTACGTCCTGTCTGTTGTGAGTTGCCAAAATCTGACAACACATTATTAGTAATTTCAACATTTGCAAAACGATGAGGAGCATAACCCTCAAAGTTGAAACCCATCGAAATACCTACTTCATTATCAAGATATAAATTATTGTCGATAACGTAATCCGCTACATCATCCAGCTCACCTGAAGTAAATTTACTGCCCAGACTCGAACCACGCATCAAAGCATTGCCTCGATACACCATATTTTTCATACCTAAAAAATAGGTATTATGATTAAAAATAGTCGCTTGACCAACCGCAGCACTACCATCTGACTGAGTCAGCCATCCGTTGTGATCTAGAATATTGTCTTCGAACACAAGGTTGTCAATGACACCCGCTCCAAGTCCCTGTGAGTGTGAGCTATCCGGTGAGTAATTGTGCTCAAAGATATTGCGCCGAATATGGATGTCAGCAGGTCGATCGTCACCAGAAATAGTGGAGTCTGCATAATATCGAAAAGCGCAATTCTCAATTAACACCCCATTGCCTGCCAACCCCGCTCTTCGATACAGGTCGATGGCATCCGCGCCTGCGGGCCCCACATACTCAGCTGAATGTGGGTCGCGTGTATGAGCATAGAAATCGAGACCGATAATGGAGAAGTATTGAAATGTGTTAACCGGCTGAATCGCGTTTTGAGCACCTGTCTTCAGCAGTGGGCGCTGAGTACTGTCGCCATAGCTACTGATAACAAAAGGCTCGGTTGCAGAACGTCCATAACGAACAGAAATATTTTCAGTGAAAGTATCGCCACGTTTTAGCAAGATCCAATCTGCTCTGTTATCAGCGGTCTTGGCATAAGCGGCGGCAAATGTTTTTAATGAAGTACTGGGAGAAAGTCCATTATTACTATCATTGCCATCACTGTCACTGACGTAATAGATGATAGTGTCGGCAGCTGGCTCCATAACGCTCCAACCCTCCTCAACTGCGCCTGAAACTAGACCCCCTTCGGTAGTATCTGTTTGAGTGGTACAACCTAAGTCAAACTGCCAGTCAATAAGTCCATCACCGTCGTTATCAATACCATCGTTACATTGAGCAGCTGTCGCTGAGCTGCCGACAAACAGCCAAAAACATGAAGTCAGTAAAAAGATTCGTATGAGTTTATTCATCGTGCAACCTCTCTAAAGAGGAGATGGAAGATTGAATCCATCCATCGATATTCTCTTAAGGCGACAAGTCGAATCTTTTGGATGACCATAGGGAATGAAAAAAATAATTTTAGTATTAGTATAAAACACACACAACTATAGGTGCTGAATAGCGCAATAGTTGCAGTCAAATATTTCATCCCCATGCCCTAATTTGCAGTGTTTATATTGTTATATGCTGCCCAGCAGTTTCATTTGTCTCTGCCTTAGCAATATTGATCTTTCTATCAAAGATAATTATAGTACATTTTTTACAATCAACTTCATGTGAACTTCCTTATTTCCTGTCATTGCCGATTGACGTGGTCAACCTATTTGAGAAAACTCAGTTAAGCTGCTTTTTTCATTTCCGTTAATTGTTCTTCAACAATCATTATGACAGCAATAGCCCAAATATGAATGTAAACGATAGCTATTGTAGAACATAGAAATGTAATTCAATATATCCTGCTGTGCTTCATAACGAGTCTGATAGCTCTACACTCATTACATTGCTGACATTCAAAACTTCAGCCTATGTCTCAAAATATACTTTAGGTCATACCAGGTTATGTATTGATATATCCAATAAATCCCTAGAACTAACTGGTAAACATGGTATTCAAATAAGCACTGGGTAAATCCGCTCCTGACTGAAAATTCTGCAAATTTGGGAACACTGTTGGCATCAAAGTTTCATCAACTCCAAACCAGTTACATAACGTTGCATTCAATTGATCTTGGCTAGTCGTTGGGATAATTCTCCCCTTGCTACTGTAATCATCAGCTCCACCCAAGGTGATATCAGGTAAAGAGCCTAACATCTGTCCACCCTTGAAATTACCAGCATCACCCGCACCATCGCCGCCCATGACTATATGATGAGCGCCCCAGGCATGATCAGTTCCGTCACCATTGTTACTCACTGTCCGACCAAAATCAGACATAGTAAACGTCGTTACTTTGTTAGCATGCCCTAGTTCTTCCATCGCTTTTTGGAATTTCCAAAGCGCCAAACTTATTTCGCGTAGTAAAAGAGGATGTTTATCTTCTTGAGTCGCATGAGTATCAAAACCACCCAAACGAACGGTAAATATTTGTCGGTTATAGCTGCCTGTTGAGAACGCATCACGTGCGCCAAGGTCAATCATTTTTGCAACGGTATCCAGTTGCTTGATGAGTCCTCCCTTGACTGCATTATCGAAACCCAAATCAGCTGCCGAAGGATTGGAAAAAAGCGGCTCACCATAAGAGCCTGTTGTGGTGTAACTAATCACATTGTTGTTCCATGCATCACCTAGTAAATCGAATGTACCTTGTGATTTGGTTAACAACTTGCTGTAAAGACTTTTGAATGGATCTGAGGTAGCAAAGGTATTGCTGGCATCAAAGTTTAGATTACCGGAGCTCGATGCATTTTGAACACCGGCTAGTGCTTGAAAGAATGCTCGACGATCTTGATCCGAGTTGTTTCCAGCAGGTTTCATTCCCGTGTAATTCGGAGGTTGACCTGGATTTAACACCAACGGGCTAGTTGAATCGCCTACTACCATGCGATCACTTCCCGAATAAGCAATATTTAACCCAAGCGGTGAGTTGTTATTGATACCTTGCCAATTATCCGCTATTCGCCCTGCCCATCCTGCAGCGCTCAGGTTGTCAGCTTGTCCTGTTTTTAATGCCCGTTGTTGATGATTGTGAGCAAACAAAAACAGCGGCAAATTGGCACTATCATTGAGTACTTCAGCTCTGCTGACCGGATTTACCAAATTTCCGATATTGGCAACAATGGAAGCTTTATTATCGGTAATGAGTTGAGCTAATTCAGGCATTACCCCATTTACACCAAGATCAATACCTTTGCTGGCTGATAAGTTATAAAGACCTTTTAGATACGCGCTCTGTTCAGAACCATCTACATGATAAGGATTACCTGAGCCTGTAGCTAAGATGCCATTATTTAAATCTGTACCCGTACTTGATGCTGTCGCAATACCTAAATCATTATTAGCTACCGCCAGGTTGCCGCGAATGGTGTTGTAGTCACTGTATCCTGTGTTAGAGGCAGCACCTGTTGGTATCAACATATTGAAGCTATCATTGCCGCCATAAAGAAAGATATTCACAATCGCTTTATAATCAGAGAATACCGGACTAGCAGCACTGGCTTGACGCATTAAGGCGAGTTGTCCCGCTACTCCTAAAGATGACCCTATTGAGCCTGTGATGCCTGCACTCAGTAACGACTTGAGGAAATCACGACGTTTGTTAGATAGTTTATTA
>CAZDMX010000138.1:0-6292 GCA_964506085.1 uncultured Thiothrix sp.
ATCTTCAGCACTCTAGTCATTCTCGCTACGTTTCAACTGAGTTTTTTAGGATAATAGTATCATAGCAAAGTATTTTTCACTTTTCATTCTATACATAATCTTTAAGAGCGCCCTGAGGAATTTAGGTTCAAATGCTAAAAGGCAGGTTCACAAGTCTGACTAATAATTTTACCTGTAGTGGGATGAGTAAAGCTGATATCAGTGGCATGCAACATAAGCCTATCGCCCATTTCATAAGCCTGCCTAGTGGCATACATGTCACAGCCAATGATTGGATGTCCCATTTCACGGCTGTGAATTCTTAACTGGTGAGATCGACCTGTTATGGGTGTGAAGATCACTCGTGTAGTGTTGGCCGCTTCGTCACGGTATAAAACTTTGTAACGTGTTAATGCACCTTTCCCTGAGCTTTGACAGACTTTTTGCATTGGCCGATTAGGCCAATCAAAAATGAGCGGAAGATCTATTTTCCCGTCATTTTTCGCAACGATGCCAAATAAAACGGCGGTGTAAGTTTTATGAATTTTTCTATCTTGAAATTGTTTATTGATATGCGCCAATGCAGGTTTGTTTAACGGCACAATCATCATCCCGGAGGTGTCCAGATCAAGTCGATGTGCCATGCCCATTCCTGGAAATAGCTTGAGTAGACGGTTATTAACGCAGTCTCTATTTAACGGGTGTCGACCTGGAACGCTCAGTAATCCATCTGGTTTGTTGATAAGCAGGATGTCGTCATCCTGATACAGTATCTCAATCTCTTTGTCACAAGGAGGCACAATATAGGGCTTGGGTTGGTCTTGAATCATCATAGGGCTGAGGTGTCGGCTTATATTGCTGATTGAGAATTGGCGTAGATTAATCTATTCTCCTGTTTTCTCCAAGAAGACTAGCCGTACACATGAACCTAAAATCCTCAGTGACCGCTTATTATGAGGTGAAGATATTGAATTTATGGAACTTAGTATGTTAACTATACATCACCTAGAGAGTGCGTACGCCACTCAGCTTGTGAGGATCACTTTTCATGCCGTCCAACTGAGGATTTTAGGATGAAGTTATCAGATTTTCATTATGAACTACCTGTCGAATTAATTGCACAAGAGCCGCTTGTAGAACGTACTTCAAGTCGCTTATTGCAACTCAATGGAAAGACGGGCGAAATAATAGATGGTCAGTTCCGTGATGTGCTAGCGCTGATTGAAGCCAACGATTTACTGGTATTTAATGACACACGCGTTATTCCTGCGCGATTATTTGGTGTTAAGGAAACCGGTGGCAAGGTTGAGGTTTTGGTGGAGCGAGTGCTTGATGATCACTGTTTGCTGGCGCATATCCGTGCCAGTAAGTCACCTAAGGCAGGTTCAATATTAACGCTGGAATACAATATAAAAGCCACTGTGTTGGGACGTGATGGGCCTAATGATTCACTTTTCAAACTTGAATTTGATAGTGATGCAACCGTCTTGGAACTCCTGGAACAATACGGTCATATTCCTTTGCCGCCTTACATTAATCGTTCTGACAGTATAGATCGCTCCGATAAAGAAGATGATAAAGAACGCTATCAAACCGTATTTGCGGATAAACCCGGTGCAGTTGCAGCACCTACTGCGGGGTTGCATTTTGATGAAAACATGCTGCAAGCCTTGCAACAAAAAGGTGTAGCTACAGCCAAGGTAACATTGCATGTGGGTGCAGGGACGTTTCAACCCGTGAAAACGGAAGATTTATCCGAACATGTGATGCATGCCGAATATGTAGAAGTTTCGGCTGCAACCTGTGCCGCCGTTGAAGCATGCCATCAACGCGGAGGACGGGTGGTAGCAGTGGGGACAACCACAGTTAGAAGCCTGGAATCAGCCAGCGCAAGAACGGGTAAGCTGGAAAAGTTTTCGGGCGATACGAAGTTGTTTATAACACCGGGCTACCCATTTAAAGCGGTCGATGTTTTGCTCACCAATTTTCATTTACCGGGTTCAACTTTGCTGATGTTGGTTTCTGCTTTTGCGGGTTATGAGAATATTTTTAACGCTTATTCCTTCGCTGTTGAACATGAATATCGTTTTTTCAGTTATGGGGATGCCATGTTCCTGACACCTGCCCGTTAGGGTTCTTTCATCTTGTTTTCTCCTATATGATAATTAGGAGAACAACTTCAGGCAACGAGCGTATAAAATGAATTTTTCACCGATGATGTTTGATCTGCAAGGCACAGATCTGACTAAGGAAGAACAAGAAATATTGCAGCACCCCATGATTGGAGGGGTGATTTTTTTTACGCGTAATTATCAATCTGTCGAGCAAGTAACACATTTAGTTAGCGAGATACGCAAAGTAGCAAAGGCTGTGAATAAGTCCATCTTGATCGCGGTTGATCATGAAGGTGGAAGGGTGCAGAGATTTCGGACTGAGTTTACCGAACTCCCTGCGGTTGCAACACTAGGGAAACTCTACACAGAAGATCAATCGGAAGCATTAAAAGTATCTCGATTACATGGCTGGTTAATGGCCGCCGAGGTGAAAAGCGTGGGTATTGATTTTAGTTTCTCACCTGTGCTGGATTTAAACTACGACATTAGTGATGTGATAGGAGATCGTGCCTTTCATCGTGATGCTAATATCGTTTCAGCATTGGCAATAGCTTACATTGAAGGGATGCGCGATGCAGGAATGGCTTCTACGGGTAAGCATTTTCCCGGTCATGGTGCTATTAAAGAAGATTCTCATTTAGCTACCCCTATTGATCACCGCAGTAAAAAAGATATTTTTGCAGCTGACATTCAACCTTTTATACATTTATTCAAAGAGGGACTGAATGCGGTTATGCCGGCTCATGTTATTTATCCAGAAATTGATAGTAATCCCGCTGGATTCTCCAGAGTGTGGCTGCAAGACATATTGCGTCAGCAGCTAAAGTTCGAGGGTGTCATTTTCAGTGATGACCTGACTATGGAAGGTGCATCGGTTGTAGGTGGTTTTACTGAACGAGCTGAAGCAGCCATTGAAGCCGGTTGTGATATGATTCTTGCTTGTAATCATCGGCAGGGAGCTATTGAAATACTGGACAATGTAGATCATCAAGTTGATGCTGAAGCCTCCGATAGGCTAAAGCGGATGAAAGGTGATGCTATATTCAACCGTTCTTCGCTTCTTGTTAGTGATTTCTGGAAAGAAGCGGTTGAGCACGTTACGATGCTTAGTTAGCGTCAATACTTAGTTAGCGTGAATAATAATATTATAAGAAATGCACAAATCGGTTATTAATTAACCTTGGTTGTTAGTAAAGACATAAATTCACTTTTGCGTTTCCTTTCAGTTTTATTGAGCAGAGAGTTTATTAAACTGAAAGTGACTATATAACTAATTGTAATTAAATAAGTATTCGTCTTCTATGGCACTTAGTCATTAGATCGGTATATTATTGTTATCTAACTTAATAGCGCCTATAATCCCGCCCTTAGCTGCCCTATATATACTCTATACTTTATTACAGAACAAACATATGTCAAACACGCAAACTCAAAATATCATACGTTCAACCAAAGATGTAGAAATAAAAAGTACAACTTGCTACATGTGTGCATGTCGTTGCGGTATCAACGTGACTTTAGAGAAAGGTGAGGTTAGATACATTGAAGGCAATCCGGATCATCCGCTTAACAAAGGTGTGATCTGTGCAAAAGGTGCTTCAGGTATTATGAAACAGTATTCGCCTGCGAGATTGACCAAGCCACTTAAACGTAAGCCTGGAACGGAGCGCGGAGCAGGTGAATTTGTCCCCATCGAATGGGATGAAGCGTTTCAAATTATGGAAGATCGTTTAGGCGAAATCCGTGCTACTGACCCTGCTAAATTTGCGCTGTTTACGGGTCGTGATCAGATGCAAGCGCTTACCGGAATGTTTGCCAAACACTTTGGTACACCAAACTACGCCGCCCACGGTGGTTTTTGTTCAGTGAACATGGCTGCGGGCATGATTTACACTATTGGTGGTTCTTTCTGGGAGTTTGGTGGTCCCGATCTGGAGCGAGCGAAGCTGTTCATTATGATCGGTACAGCCGAAGATCATCATTCTAATCCTCTAAAAATTGAGCTTGCTCATTTTAAGCGCAACGGTGGCAAGTTTATTTCTATCAACCCGGTTAGAACGGGTTACTCAGCTGTAGCTGATGAATGGATTCCTATTCGCCCAGGTACGGATGGCGCTTTGTTTATGGCGCTGATGAGCGTATTGATCAAAGATGCATTGTTTGATCGTGAATTCCTGATTAAATATACCAACGCTGCTGAGTTGATTAATCAGGATGATGAAAGTGATGAATTCGGTTTGTTTATCCGTACAACTGAAGACCGTAGAGAAAGCTGTGTAGATCCACAAAACAAAATTTTCTGGGATCGCGATACAGATAAACCGGTTCCAAGCCAGAACAGAAATGCTAACCCCTATTTGTTCGGTGAATATGAAGTGGAGGGGGTTAAAGTCAAAACATCATTCCAGTTGTTATCCGATAGACTTGAAAAGTACACACCGGAATGGGCGGCTGAAATCACGGGTATATCTGCTGAAACAATTACCCGTCTGGCTCATGAAATGGGTATTACAGCACGTGATCAGAAAATAGAATTACCTATTGCATGGACGGATGTATGGGGTGAAGAACATGATTCAGTAACGGGTAATCCCGTTGCCTTTCATGCGATGCGTGGTCTGGCGGCACACTCTAATGGCTATCACTCCATTCGAAATATGACCTTGCTAATGACCTTGCTGGGTACGATTGATCGTCCCGGCGGTTTCCGTCACAAAGCACCTTTTCCACGTCCCATCCCCCCTTGTGCCAAGCCACCTAATAGCCCTGATGACGTACAGCCGAATACTGAACTAAACGGTATGCCACTAGGCTTTCCAGCATCACCTGATGATTTGTTCGTAGATGAAAATGGTGGCCCAATTCGCATTGATAAAGCGTTCTCCTGGGAGCATCCTTTATCTGCACACGGCTTAATGCACAATGTGATTACCAATGCTTGGCGCGGCGATCCGCATAAAATTGATACATTATTATTGTTTATGGCTAACATGGCATGGAACTCATCCATGAACACCAGTGAAGTGCGCAAGATGCTGGTGGACAAAGATGAAAGTGGGGAATACAAAATTCCTTATATTATAGTGGCTGATGCTTTCCAGTCTGAAACCGTACAATTTGCTGATTTGGTACTACCTGATACAACTTATCTGGAACGCCATGATGTGATGTCGATGCTGGATCGACCTATCTCTGAATATGATGGCCCGGTTGACTCTGTTCGTATCCCAATTTTACCTCCAACAGGTGATTGCAAGCCTTTCCAGGAAGTGATCATTGAAATGGGCGTACGACTCGGTTTGAAGCCGTTTGTGCATGAAGATGGAAAGCGTAAATACCGTGATTATCCTGATTTCATTATCAACCACGAAACTGCACCAGGGTCTGGTATTGGTTTCCTTGCTGGCTGGCGTGGTAAATCGGGCGAGAAATCTATGAAAGGTGAGCCAAACCCGAATCAGTGGGAAATGTATGCAAACAATAACTGCGTATTTCAATATAAATTACCGCCTTCCTATCAGTACATGCGTAACTGGAATGAAGGTTATCTTGAGTGGGCGCGTCATCATGGTTTAACGCGTTACGCCGAGCCTATTCAGATACAGATTTATTCGGAAATCTTTCAGGAGTTTAGACGTGCTGCGCAAGGTATACGACCTGGCAAGCAACCACCTGATCATCTGCGTGAACGTGTGGAAACCTATTTTGATCCGTTACCGATGTATCACGAGCCATTAGAAGTGGAAATGACAAACCGTCGTGAATATCCACTCAGCGCTATCACCCAACGACCTATGGCGATGTATCACTCGTGGGATTCACAGAACCCTTGGTTACGACAAATTCATGCGCATAACTATTTACACATGCATCCCAGTGTTGGCAATCAGAACGGTTTTGAAGACGGTGACTGGATATGGATAGAGGCCGCACATGGCAAAGTACGTTGTATCTGCAAGTTTTCACAAACGGTAGAGCCAGGCACGGTCTGGACTTGGAACGCCATTGGTAAAGCATCGGGAGCATGGGGTCTGAATGAAAAGGCCAATGAATCTAACAAAGGTTTCATATTGAATCATCTTATCGCAGAAGAGCTACCGTGCCGTACCAAAGAAGGCACTATTTCTAATTCTGATCCGGTAACGGGTCAGGCGGGTTGGTATGATGTGCGTGTGAAGGTTTATAAAGCGGAGGAGGGT
>CAZDMX010000139.1:0-6254 GCA_964506085.1 uncultured Thiothrix sp.
CTTTAGATTCAGTGCTATAGGCATTCGCAGTAGTTTCAACTGCGTTTTTTAGGTTTAACCACACCTTTTCTTTACTCGTTGCTTTACGTTTGTTACTGCAACAAGATAATATATAGCTTTTACCCCCAATTAGTTAGCATCTAGGAATAAGTACTAACGATGTACTTGTAGGCCGGATAAGGAACGCCATCCGGCAAGATATTGTATTTAAATATTTTGTCGGATGGCGCTAGCGCTTATCCGACCTACAAATTGTATAGGTTTGGTCTTTCTGTATGGTAACTAATTAATAACATGAGTTTTCCATGAGCCGATCAGAAGAATTATTTACACAAGCACAAAAGTTTATTCCTGGTGGTGTTAATTCACCCGTCCGCGCGTTTAAAAGCGTGGGTGGAACACCTCTTTTCATTGAGCGCGCTGAAGGTGCTTATTTATATGATGTTGATGGTGGAAAATATATTGATTATGTCGGTTCCTGGGGGCCGATGATTGCAGGTCACGCGCATCCTGATGTCATTGAAGCAGTACAGTTGTCTGCTACTCGTGGCTTAAGCTATGGCGCTCCCACTGAAATCGAAGTACTCATGGCTATGCGCCTCTGCGAAATCGTGCCCTCTTTGGAGATGGTTCGCATGGTCAATTCGGGTACGGAGGCTACTATGTCGGCTATTCGCCTAGCGCGTGGCTACACCGGTAGAGACAAAATTGTCAAGTTTGAGGGAGGCTATCACGGTCATGGTGATTCTTTATTAGTGAAAGCAGGATCGGGAGCGCTGACCTTTGGTGAACCTAGTTCTCCAGGTGTACCTGCCGCTCTGGCCGAATGCACATTGACACTGGAGTACAACAATGCCGAACAAGTTCGTGAGATCTTTGCCGATATAGGTGATGAGATTGCTTGTATTATTGTTGAGCCTGTTGCTGGCAATATGAATTGTATTCCCCCTGTTGAGGGATTCCTTGAAGCCTTACGTGAAGTCTGTGATGCACATGATTCGGTGTTGATTTTTGATGAAGTAATGACAGGTTTTCGGGTAAATCTTGGTGGCGCGCAAAAACTATACGGTGTTCGACCTGACTTAACTACATTAGGCAAGATTATTGGTGGCGGTATGCCGGTAGGAGCTTTTGGTGGTCGCAGAGAGATTATGGAAAAGCTATCTCCTTCTGGACCTGTCTATCAGGCCGGAACATTATCGGGCAATCCTGTTGCTATGGCCGCGGGCATGGCGACACTAGATATCATTACGCAAACTAGTTTTTACGAAGAATTAACTGAAAAAACCACAGAGTTTCTGGGGGGCATGCAAACGGTAGCTGATCATAACGGCATCAAGATGACAACTAATCAGGTGGGTGGAATGTTTGGGCTGTTCTTCACGGATGCAGAGAAGGTTGAGAGTTTCTCGCAAGTCATGGCCTGTGATGTAGAGCGTTTTAACAAGTTTTTTCACGGCATGCTGGAACGGGGTATCAACCTCGCACCTTCAGCTTTTGAAGCGGGTTTTTTGTCGGCTGCGCATAGTGATGATGATATTCAGGCTACGGTACAAGCAGCGAATGAGGTATTTGCCACACTGTAGGGTCGATTTCAATCGACCAGTGACAACCATATCGGTCATTTCTTGTCGAATAAATTCGACCCTGCAGGTTTAGTCACGGATACATTTTCTTAAGACGCCCACGCCCATTTTGTCTTTGCAGTAATTCATTGGGATAGGGATACTTCTTTACAGCATCCCATAAACTAACCCCTTTCCAGTTAGGTGCTGATTTTGCGTATAACGCCCTGCTTAGTTGTTCAATCTCATGTTGCATATAACCATGACTCGCTTTACCAATACCTTCCAGTGTAGCCGGCTTTATCTCCGCTACAGCTTTTGCCCATTGAGGCAGGAGTTGTTGAACTTTCTCAGGGTTGTTTTCCAAACATGCCATTTTTAACGAATCCAGAATAAATTGCTGCTTATCTGCTGTATTCATTTTTTTCTTCTGTGTCTTAACGGGAAAAGCTGGCAAGGTTGCAGCCGCTTTGCGACGGTATCTATAAACAAGATAGCCCAGTAGTGAAAACAATAACAATAAAGGAAGCCATAGCATGCTTACTTTTAGAGTGCTCTCATTGGTTTGATCTGTATTATCATCAGCAGCACCAGAAGCGTCAGAGTGACTAGCAGTCATCGTCATCTCTTTACTTTCTGAGCTTAACCCTCCTGCCTTTTCTCCCTTGTTATCTTTAACTCTAACAACTCCAACCGACAACACCTGTTCTTTAAGTATTGCAGTTTCCTGTTGCTCTGTGATGACATTCCACCAGGATAGCTGAAATTCAGGTATCTGAATTTTTTTAGTCTGGGCAGGAATCAAGGTGATTTTCTGACTCCACACACCCGTAATGCCCGTCAGTGTAAAATTATTTTTTAAATCTGCCTGTTCCACGTAAGTTTTAACATCTTGTGGTATTTCCAGTTTAATATCAGGTAACTGTTCGGCACGTAAACCATCAGCAATGATGCCCAACTGTAAGGTGACAGGCTGCCCTATTTGCAAATTATCTAATGGCTGTGACCAGTTACTGTACAGAGTGATGTTTTTTGCAGGTAACCAATGTTCGCCCGTATAGGACTCTGCTTGCGATTTAACAGTAAGACTCATCTTTGCAGTTGTAGTATTAACAACCTGCGTTAGTCCTGTTGTTTCAGTTGATCCCGTCAACAAACTAAAAGGGGCTAGAGAATCTTCTTTTTTCGGGTTTTTAATTTGTCCACTAAAGTCGGCTTTTTCAATGTGCAATGTGCCGCTGTGTTTTGGAAAGAGTGCATAACTCCGTTCGATCACATGGTAGCGCTTGCCCTTAACTCGCCAATAATAAGGCTCCTCTTGTGGTAAAGAGATGACTTCTGCTGCATTATTTTCTATAACGGGAGGGCTTAATGTTGCATTTTCGAGGGGTATTGTATGATATATTTTTTGAGTAAGAACGACCTGCCCTTGTACATACGCTTGCTGAATATCGGTTTCAACTTCTACATACACATCCTCACGTAAAGACTGTTCCTTGGTTTTATCACTGGATTTTTTATCGGTGACCCGTAAGTGAAGAGGAGCTGTTTTTTCATTGCCTATTGTTATAGACGGAATGGTTACGCTGCCCTTTTTCTTTGGCAAAAGCGTCAGTACCCAGTTCTTTCTGATGAGTGTAATACCGTTTTCATCACGGTGAATACTACTAGAATGTGTTTTCTTCAAAATCTGAAAACTATCCTTCAATACCGACAAGTCAGGGCTTTCCAGACTCTCCGAGTCCAGAGAAATCGTTAACGTCACGGTTTCATCCATAGCGATAACTGCGGGATTAACGCGTACCGTTGCCGGCGCAGCTGATGCGTATTGAAAAGCTGTGAGTATTAATAAAACAGATAATGTAAAGGTTTGAATGCTTTGTTGCATGAAGCTTCGAAGGTTTAGAGGGCGAAAGCGGTTTAACGTGCTAAAAGAAATTACCACGGTTGAGCCTCTGCCTGTTGCCTTTGTTTTTTATACTGATATTTAAACTTTCGTCTCCATAAACCTGATGGATCATCAGGGACGCTTTTTAGCCACTGTTTTTCAAAAGCTTGTTGCTCTCTTTCTCGGTCAATGTCTTTTTTATCAGCATTCTCAGCATTCTCTGTGCTGTTTTGATTATCCAGTTGAAAATCCTGCTGACTAGCATCAGCTTTTAATTGTTTTTCTTGCAAGATAGTAGCCTCTTCTAGGTTTGCATGGATTAGCGCTTGTTTTGCTTTTTGTTCACGTAATGCTTGTTTTGCTAGCTGCAAATTATAGCGGGCATCTGCATACTCCGGCTGCTTTTCTAAAGCTATTTCATAAGCATTTATAGCTTCGTTCAATTGTTCCATCTTTAGCAATGCATTGCCGCTATTATACCAAGCCCTTGCATTACCTTGTTCCGCAAACAATTGAACAGCAAGCGTGTAATCCTCAGCTCGGTATGCTGCGACAGCCTTCCATTGATGATCGTTAAATAGCTGTTGCGCTTTATCCGTTTCGCCCTTATCCAACCATTGTTTTGCTTGCTGCTGCTGATTCAACCATAGACTATTAAAGTCAAAAGCATGAACCGGGTCAACAGGTAACAAAACCACCAGACATAACATCCATATCAAGCCTCGACGGAATAAGTACAACACCATGAACAGCAAGGGGAAAAGCAACCATATACCTGCATTAACCCAGTATTCTATCCTGTTTTCTCCAGCTGTATTCGGAGCTTTTAGTATAGCGACTGACTGATACCGCTCCAACAATGAGGTGATCGCATTATGGTCATTGTTTAGATCTAAATAAATACCTTTTCCTGTGTCACTTATTTCCTTTAAAGCATCGCTATCTAATGTCGCAATCACAGCTTTGCCCTGTTTGTTGAGTAAAATCGGGCTTTTTGTATGACTTCGAGCTTGACGGTTCAAAGCAGGAATCGTTGCACCTTGCGCCGTCCCAATTGCTAAAACAGAGACTTTAAAACCTTTCTTGCTTGCAGATTGCGTAGCTTTTTTGGTTGCATCAAGGTCGCTCAAACCATCCGTTACTAATAGAATATTTCCTTTACGATGCCCTGCATTAGCTAATAAACTTACCGCCTGAGTAATCGCCTTATCCAGCCTGCTCCCTTGTGCAGGCATTATTGCGGGTGTCATATGGGTCAGTTGGGCAATAAGCGTTTCTACATCGTTAGTCAACGGAGCAACCGTGAAGGCATCTGCTGCAAACACCACTAAACCCACATAGCCCTTGTAGCCCTGTCGCGCGCTGTTGTTGGTGCTTGTGTCTGGATTTGGCTTTAGTAAATCAATCATGGCAAGCTTTGCGCGTTGAACACGACTTGGTTTTACGTCCTGTGACAACATAGATGACGACAAATCCAGAACAATCACCAAACCTTGATGGTTTTCATGGAGCGGAACGCTTTCTTTATGCAGACTTGGTCCAGATAGCGCCAGTATCGCGAATGTAGCGAATACTCCCGCGATAGCATACAACCCTCTTCTTTTATGTGTGTTGTCTTTATGAGCTCCCGATATAACAAAAGGCTGCAATGCTTCATCAACCCATTTATCCCATTTTTTACCTTTCTGTTGATAATGATCAAAGCGATACAACGCTAAAAGCAAGACTAATCCTACTGGAAGTAACCACAACCAAAGAGGATATAGAAAATGTAGGTTAAACATTTGAGTTCTCTTTGTCGCTAACCGCTTCTAGACCATAAAAACTTCTTAATAGAGTCAATACGACTAAGAGCAAACATGACAATGCTAACGGCATATAAAACAAGTCATTGCGAAGATGCCAAGCTGTTGAAATATCTACAACTGGCTCAAGTACATCCAGTTTCTTATAAATGCTTTCAAGTTGTTGTATATTGTTAGCTCTAAAATAATACCCCTGCGTTTCTTTTGCAATTTTCTTGAGCGTTGCCACATCAAGACTGCTTGATATGGCTTTATTTCTCCCAAATTGCTTCGTTTTATCATTGATAGATGACGTTACTATAGACCCTATACCGACGGTATATATTTTCAAATTCACTTTAATAGCAAAACGAATGGCTTCATCAACATTGATACCGGTCGTAGCTGCGCCGTCGGTCATTAATACCAGTACATGTTCTTGGTCTGGCTTTTCCTGAACCTTTTTTACAGCAAGCCCGATAGCATCACCCAAAGCAGTGCGTTCACCTGCCAGCCCTAATTCGGCTTCATTCAGCAAGGTTGTTACGGTTTTTAGATCCCGTGTAAGCGGAGCTTGCAAGTAAGCGTGATCAGCAAACAAAATTAAACCGATGCGATCACCTACACGGTTTTTAATAAACTCAATCGCGACTTTCTTTATCGCTGCCAAACGGGTAATCCTAATACCCTGCAACCGAAAGTCCCGTTCTGCCATACTGCCTGAAAGGTCTACAGCAACGATAATGTTACGGCTACTAATAGGTAGGTTTGCTACATCGTCTACCCACACAGGTTTAGCAATAGCTATGATCAACAATATCCACGCGACGAGCAATAAAGCCTTTTGAAAAAAACTCGACGCAGGTTTTGTTATGTCTTCAGGGGTTATTAATTCATCTAAAAAGGGGACTTTTAAGGAAGGCTCTAAATCCTTGTTGACTGGTTTTACCCACCTTCTGAACAGTAATGGCAATAGCACCAATATAAACATCCAGGGCCACTGAAACTCAAACATGC
>CAZDMX010000140.1:0-6233 GCA_964506085.1 uncultured Thiothrix sp.
GTGCAGAGTCCAGTGCCATCCTTCCTTATGATCACTATTTACGTCTATTGCCCGCCTATTTGGAGCAAGCAGATATGGAGAGTAATGGTAAGTCTGTAGATCGTGATGGCAGGCAAACAACCTACTCGACTGGGAAAATCATCTGGGGAGCAGAAGGGATTAATGGTCAGCATGCGTTTTTTCAATTATTGCATCAAGGTACGCGACTCATTCCAACTGATTTTATTGCTTCTGTACGTTCCCACTCTTGTCTTAAAGAACATTGTAATATCTTGGCATCAAATTTTATAGCTCAGACAGAAGCACTGATGCGTGGCCGTGATATGAATGAAACACGATTGCAACTACGCAATGCGGGTGTTGAACTGAATGAGATTGAAAGACACTTACCACATATGACTTTTTATGGTAATCAGCCAAGTAACTCAATCGTACTGGATGAATTGACACCTCGCTCACTAGGTTCATTACTTGCGATGTATGAACATAAGATATTTGTGCAAGGTGCTATCTGGAATCTAAACTCCTATGACCAATGGGGTGTGGAATTAGGCAAGAAACTAACCTCAAATATACTGGATGAAATTGAATCAGGTAAAACACTTTATCAGCATGATAGTTCTACAGAAGGCTTGTTGGATTGGTTTAGAGACAAGCGGGAAGATTTGTAGCTTTGTTCTCTATGATTTAATAAAAAACAGTAAAAAGACATGGGGTGTTTTACCCTAAAAAACTCAGTTAAAACTACTGCGAATGTCTATAGCACTGAATCCCTTATTTTCAGCACTCTAGTCATTCTCGCTACGTTTCAACTGAGTTCTTTAGGTTTACCAACTGGGTGTGATTAAAAGTGATGCTTTTGTAGGTTGAGGGTGACGTAGGAACCCCAACATGGCGCAACTCTGTTGGGGTTCCTACGTCACCCGCAACCTACAAATTATGGTTTTTTCACATTGACATCACTTTTACTATGCCACTACAACCCTTACCAACTTCTAAATTTCTCTAAAACCTTTTTTTGTGCAGGATTGGTTGCAACCATGTCTCCCATTAACATAGCTAAAAGTGTAGGGTCTTCTAGCGCTAATAATTCCTTGAAAGCAGTTTTTTCAAATGGGTCGGCATTTGTATAATGCTGATCAAGATATCTTTCAAGCACGATATCCAGTTCTTTAACTCCTCGTCTGCAATGCCATTTTAGTTTCGATATATTGCTCATAAGTGTTCTGGTCAAAGCTACTACATCTTTCGTTTAATCATAAGTTGTTTGATACTGACGATAGCTTTAGCAGGGTTTAAGTCTTTAGGACAAGCCTCGGTACAATTCATAATGGTATGACAGCGATAAAGTTTAAAAGGATCATCAAGTTCATCAAGACGCTCACCCGCGGCCTCATCACGTGAATCTACAATCCAGCGGTAGGCATTCAACAAGGCAGCAGGGCCCAGGTAGCGATCACTATTCCACCAGTAGCTAGGGCAACTGGTTGAACAGCAAGCACAGAGAATACATTCATACAAACCATCTAGCTTTTCACGGTCTTCTTTGGATTGTAAACGCTCTTTATCAGGAGAAACGGTTGATTCGGTTTTTATCCACGGTTCTATTGCAGCGTGTTGTGCATAAAAGTTAGTTAAATCAGAAACCAGGTCTTTAACTACGGGCTGATGAGGTAGAGGGTAAATAGCGACATCGCCATCAATTTCAGCAATGGGCTTGATACAGGCGAGCGTATTTCTACCATCAATGTTCATTGAACAGGAGCCACAAATGCCTTCACGGCAAGAGCGGCGCAGGGCTAAGGTAGAATCCATTTCATCTTTTATTTTTAGTAAAGCATCCAGCACCATTGGGCCACAATTATCAATATCCACTTCAAAAGTATCAGTGCGGGGGTTGTCACCAGTCGCTGGATCATAACGATAGACAATGAATTTCTTAATATTTTTGACGGTTGCATGAGCCGGAAAAAGCTTGCCTTTTTTGACGATAGAGTTAGCGGGTAGTTTGAACTCAGCCATAAGATAACTCCTAGTAAACCCGTTTCTTGGGTGGAATAACTTCGCATTCATCTGTTAGGGTATACATATGAACAGGACGGTAATCAAAGCGTACCTCGCCTTGTCTGTTAGCGCCCGCCTCATCCAGCCACGCCAAGGTATGTTTCATCCAGTTTTCATCATCACGCTCTGGGTAGTCTTCACGGGCATGACCACCACGGGTTTCTTTGCGATTTAAAGCTCCGGCAATAATGACTTGAGCTTGTGCTAGTAGGTTTTCCAGTTCTAATGTTTCTAGGAGATCGGTATTCCATTGCATACCACGATCCTGAATACCAACCTGTTCAAAGCTATCAAAAATCACCTGCATTTTTTCTACGCCTTCCTGCATGCTCTCTCCGGTACGGAAAACAGCCGCAAACTGCTGCATGGTACGTTGCATATTGTTTCTTATACTCGCGGTAGAATGCTTTCCTGAAGCATTACGTGTGGTATCAAAGCGTTCTAACAAGGTGTTGAAAATATCTTCATCAAGTACTTTATGAGTAGTATTGGGCTTGATTAACTCAGCCGCACGCAAGGCTGCTGCTCGTCCAAAGACAATAATGTCCAGTAGAGAATTAGAGCCTAACCGATTAGCACCATGTACCGATACACAAGCACACTCACCAATCGCCATCAAACCTGGCACGATGCTGTCCGGATCGTCGTCATCCAGAGTGACTACTTCGCCTTTATAATTTGTTGGAATGCCCCCCATGTTGTAATGCACCGTAGGTAACACAGGAATAGGGGCTTTGGTCACATCAACACCTGCGAAAATCCGAGCACTTTCCGCGATACCGGGTAAACGCTCGTTAATAACATCGGGACCAAGGTGCATCAGGTTCAGGTAGATATGATCTTTTTCAGGGCCAACACCGCGCCCAGCATTGATCTCCATGGTCATAGCGCGGGAAACCACGTCACGTGATGCCAAGTCCTTGGCATTGGGTGCATAGCGTTCCATAAAACGCTCACCGTCAGCATTCGTTAAATAGCCTCCTTCGCCACGTACTCCTTCGGTGATGAGGACACCCGCACCATACACACCGGTTGGATGGAACTGTACAAACTCCATATCTTGTAATGGTAGTCCGGCTCGCAACACCATCGCACTACCATCGCCTGTACAAGTATGGGCAGAGGTTGCAGAGAAGAATACGCGTCCACTGCCGCCTGTTGCTAGGACTACCTGATGACCACGAAAACAATGTAGCTCACCGGTGTTTAAATCCCAAGCCATTATGCCCCGACAAACCCCATCTTCCATGATCAAGTCAGTGGCAAAGTACTCAATATAAAACTCCGCTTTATGCTTTAAGGATTGTTGGTACAAAGTATGCAAAATAGCATGACCCGTACGATCCGCTGCAGCACAAGTGCGTTGTGCCACACCTTCACCAAAATGTGTGGTCATGCCACCAAAGGGCCGTTGGTATATTTTACCATCGTCGGTACGTGAAAAAGGCACCCCTAAATGTTCAAGATCAATAACGGCGGGAATAGCTTCGCGGCACATATATTCAATGGCATCTTGATCGCCTAACCAATCTGATCCCTTGACTGTGTCGTACATATGCCATTGCCAATTATCGGGGCCCATATTGCCGAGTGCGGCAGACATGCCACCCTGAGCCGCAACAGTATGACTTCGGGTCGGAAAAACTTTGGTAATGCAAGCTGTACTCAATCCTGATGAGGCCATACCTAGAGCAGCGCGAAGACCTGCACCACCTGCACCTATGATGACAACGTCGTGTTCATGATGAATCACTTTATAATCTTCAATGGGCATATCAACCGACTCCTGGTAAACCGTTCAAACTAGTTTGGATACTAGTTAGGGTTGAGGCGCTTAAAGCAATTTTTAGAATAGAATAAACACCCAAAGCCATTAAGAAATAGCTAATAAATTTAACCACAAGGATAGCGGATATACGAAAAGTATAAGAAGCGATGTAGTCTTCGATAATGACCTGCATACCTAGTTGGGCATGTTGAAAGCCGACTATCACGATTAAAATCATCATAGTGGTATTGAAAGGTGAGTGTAGCCAGTTGACCAGCACTTCATAAGATACCGTAGGGAGCAGTGCAATGCTTAGGCAAAACCAAATCACCAGTGGAATTAATGCTAAAGCGGTTATTCGTTCAAGCCAAAAATGCTGGGAAGCCTCATTGGATGTGCCTAGCCCTTTTACTTTCGAAAGTGGTGAACGCAAATCTTTCATGAATACCTATATGGATACCTGTGAAATGAACCAGGTTAGAAAAGTAAGAATAGTACATACGATGAGTACGATGAGGTTAGATCTCTGCGAGTCTTCAAGCGTTAAGCCCTTGCCGATATCCCATAACAGATGTCTAATGCCGCTGCATAAGTGATAATAAAGAGCGAAAGTAAAACCGAAAAGAATCGTCTTGCCAAACCAGCTAGATAAAAAAGCTTGCATGCCCTGCCAGCTTTCGGCGCCATTAGCAGCAACTGCTAGAACCCATATCATGAGAATTAGCCCAATAAACAACATAGTACCTGTAATGCGATGCAAGATGGACAGTTTCGCGGTTAAGGGTAGATCATAAATCTGTAAATGTGGCGACATAGGTCGCTGATCATGCGTGTTATTTGAAGTTGGCATTATGTTATGAATCTCCTCACATCTGTTGATCACGTTCCTAATTAGGTCCCTAATGAATGATGCATGGCAAGATAATCCGTGGATTGCATTTCTCTAAGTCTGCTAGCAGTGCGCTTAAACTCAAACGCAAGCTTGCTTGATGTATAGAGTAGCTCGGGCGCAGCTTCAGCGGATATCACCAGGTTGACGTGATAATCGTAAAATGCATCAATCATCATGACAAAACGACGCGCGGCATCATCCATTGATTCGTCCATAATAGGTACATCTGAAATCAGTACGGTTTTAAAAAAGGTAGCTATTTGAATATAGTCTATTGCTGAACGAGGTGTATTACATAAATCATTAAAATTAAACCAAACAATCCCATCTGCCCATTTGTAAACCGAAATCTGACGTTTATTAATAATGATATCTGTTCTATCGCCATGCAACTCCACACCGGATAACTGACTAAAATAATTGTCCAGCAGTTGCTTAGATACACCTCCATCATTCCCGTTGGTAATGTGATAGACACCATTTTCTTCTAAAATTTGCAGACGATAGTCTTTTTCTCCACCCATTTTTATGACCTTGGTATGGCTTTCTAACAAAGCAATCGCAGGTAAAAAATGTGCTCTTTGCAAACCATTTTTGTAAAGCTCATTAGGAGGGAGGTTGGAAGTAGTGATGAGTACTACATCTAAATTAAACAGGTGTTCGAAAAGTCTGCCAAGTAGCATAGCATCGGTGATGTCATTGACCAGTATTTCATCTAGATAAAGCAGACGGGCTTTTTGTGCGATCCCCGTAGCGACATGTTGTAAGGGATCGGATACACCATCAAGATCATCAAGTTCTTCATGAACCAATTGCATAAAACGATAGAAGTGCAGGCGTAATTTCTTTTTAATGGGTAGATGTTTGAAAAAATAGTTAACAAGATATGTTTTGCCACGTCCTACACCACCCCAAATATAGAGTCCCTTTTTCAGCATAGCTAAGTTCTTACTATGGCGTGAAGAATGCCATGAGAATAGTTTTTTGAAATAGCTCTGTTCTTCAGGTCTGCTTAATTTTATTAAGTTGTCATAAACCACCTGTAATTCCATAATGATCTCTTTTTGGTAGGGATCGGTAGATAATTTACCACTAGAAGTATCTGAATAATATTGATTCAGTAGAGCTTGTCCAGCATATGGTGGGAGGGTGGTTTTTACAACTGGATGGATATGACTTGCTTCCAATAGATGACCTCATAAGAAGTATAAAATAGTAACTTCCGCGTAAGTTGAACTAATTAATTAGTTAGCATCCAGAAAGCACGAAACCCTGTGCAACCAGAACCTAGCAGAGGGTGCTGTAAAAGTAGATTATGTAGGTGCGGGTGAGGAACGAACCCCAACGTGACAAGCTTTGTTGGGGTTCCTACGTCACCCACAACCTACCCAATACGACTTTTACGACACCTTCTAGCAGGGGAGGGTAGAAGGTCAAGCCTAGTGCCTGATTTATCATCCTAAAAAACTCAGTTGAAACGTAGCGAGAATGACTAGAGTGCTGAAGATA
>CAZDMX010000141.1:0-6188 GCA_964506085.1 uncultured Thiothrix sp.
AAGGTTTTCTGGAAAATGTTGACTTCACCCGTAGAGTGACTACGAATAAAGCCAACATTTTCCAGAAATTCCTTTATCTTCAGCACTCTAGTCATTCTCGCTACGTTTCAACTGTGTTTGTTAGGTTTATAGGTATAAAAAAATGTCTTTAAAATATTCAGATAATTTATATTTACTCGCTGTTGTAGATATTATTGACCGCTACGATATTATTTTATTGGAAGTTCGTCATTTGCAAAAAATAATTATCGATTCTTTGCATGCTCCGACATTGTTTCTACCGTTGCGCCGAGAAGAAAAATATATATTTGGAGGTTGGGTTGAAAATAAAAAATACCGCAGACTTTTAAAGGATGAAAAGGACTTTGCCAAAGTCGCTAGTTTATGTATCGATCGATATCCTGTTCCAGAATTTGCTGTTGAACATATTTCTAAATTATCCCAACAGGAGCTGAAAAACCAAGATATAGACATGAAGGAAAAGTTACTCCGCTATATCGGGCATTTATGGGCAGGTGATTTATGGGTGGGAGGTGAGCGGAGACATTATCATGCATTACGCGCCTTACAAATACTGAAGCAACAAATAATTAGAGATAAATTAATTTTTTTATCGGAAGCACAAGATGCCGATATTGTTCCGTTCAAAAAGAAAAGGGGGAAACGCTGTAAAGCTTCTTTAATGATTCTTAGGCGGGGTATTTTAAAGCGTATGAATAGCTATATTCGTATCTTTCGAACTCACCAGCAGCAATTTGGCAAGTCACTGGATTTTGGATTACAAAGTTACCCAAGACCAGGAATAGAGCGCCGACGGGATATTGGTATCTATAACGATTTTCTGTCTAAACGTACGCATGATTTACATAAAGATATGCAGCATTTTCTGAAGTTCTTTCTTGACACTAAGGCCAAAGAGGAACTAAAACGCCAAGGCAAACCCATTGTGCTACACGGTTGGTCACAATCTCCAAGAGTATCGGGTTCCCAACTCTATGATGATGTTGGGCTTGATTTGCTAGATGATGCTGATGAGCATTCGATTGATGATATCCCTTCACCCCAACATGTGAGTTATGTGGATACCAGTTTTTGGTCTCCAGACCGTCCTGATCTACAACCTCTGGTTGCGAAATATGTCGCCGAATCACTGGCGCGCAATTATTTGGGACGCATTAACGACAAGTACTTGTCCAATCATGTGGATGATTTCTCTAACCTTCTTACCAAGTTAAATAATGTGGTGAGTGAGTTCGTAGTGAATACGCCTGAACTAGCGCCTAGAAAAAAGCACTACAGAAGATTAATCAACAAGCACTTATCTATAGATTTTCTGGCGGCTACTGTTAAAGGAATTGCCTATTTGTATGCTGAGTTTCTGGCAATTTTGGGGGATGGTCTAGAAAATCAATTATATACAACCGATGGTTATGTCAGACTTGATATGCTGAATGATTTAAAGGATGGGGTGAGTAGTTATGAAGATCATTTTGTTTGGTATTTTCGTCTAAGAATCATTGCTTTCTGGCTTGAGAAGATCATACATACTCACTGTAGTACTCTGGACATGATTGTTCTTAAGGGAACTCGGCAAATATGTGATGATATCCTGGATTTCCTTGATACTAATATTCCTAATATCAGTAGTGCAGAGAATGAACCCCAAGTAATGGGCGCTTTATGGAAGACTCTAGCTGGAAGAATAGAGAGGTGTATAGCAGGGGATTCTTTTGTATCGACAGCAAAGCAATGGCGTAAGAATCGTAGCGATGATACTTGGTGTGAGAAACTGTCGAAGTCGGGGGAGAAAAGATATCACCGTTCGTCTATTCGTTTGGATCTACGATTGCAGTGCTTCATGTTCGAAGGCACTTTGGCACACAAATGGAAGTCAGATAATAAGCCCATCAAGAATAATAGAAAATTAAATTTGATGGGTTCTGACCTTGAAAATCAACGTTTAAAGCATGAACTGTATACCGCGTTTTATGATGTTTACGGCCTTAAAGTAGAAAAGAATGTTGAACCTGCTAATCATAAAAATCACTACCAATATCCACGCTGGTTATATCGCCATTTACATCAAATACCTTTTCAATGTGCAATATTGAGGAGTATTGACTTGCTGGGTTCTCCTCCACAGCAGAAAGCACCTGTTCCTGCTTTTTTTCAATGGAGTTCAAAGCAGGTGTCAGAAGATAGGCAGCCATCAAGACATCAACCCAAGCACAAGTGGCGATCTTTTATCAAAGAGATACATGCCGACATGAGCCTGGGGCGTGAGAAGTTTGCAATGGGGCTTGAGTTTTATACGTGGGCAAGGGAGTCACCACGGGATCGGTTATCGTTATCGAATAACTTAATCGTCTTTATTCTGCCTCAGTTAGATGATGATCTTGCCGTAAAAGAACAATTAGTGGTTTGGTTAAGAGGTGATGAAAAAAGTGTGGGAAATAATCCCCGCGCTGTGAGGAATCAGGCGGCTAATTTATCCAATAAGCATTTAAAGAAGTTCTATTCCGACATTTTGGATGATGACGTTATGGATGATATAGGGGCTGAAAGCGTCAATCGAGCCTTTTCGTTGATTGAGCATGGCAGTTGTAGAGAAACTAGAAGGCTTGAACAACTGGCGGGTTATAAGCTTAAAAGCTTGTTTTCTATTTATGAAAAATATGTGGTTAAGCCCTATATGGAAGATAAAAAGAAATATGCGAGTTTAAATGTATTACTCGCATTAGGTGCTTTTATAAAAATTCGTGGGACAAAAGAGAAGAGTGATTTCTATGACTTGGTATTACAAGGGTTCAGTAATGCTCCTGCCAAAAGCCTGTTGCCTGAACGTATTCCTCCAGTGATGTTATCTCGCGCAGTGATGACCAATTATTATGCAGTGGCAGATCCTTTTAGTAATTTAGACAAGAATAATCAAGGCGGAGCTGATAATAGTCGATATACCTATAATACTGCTACATTGAAGTATGGACTGACATTGGATAAATGGACTTGTCCACATAAACCGATCAAGAGTGAAGTGGAACAAGCGGGTCAATTTTCTACAATACTGGGTCGTTATGATGTTGTTGGTTTTATTCCCGCCAGAATTCCATGTAAATGTAATATCCCCAGCTTTAAATGTGATATCGGTGAAAATGAAACGTTTGTGAATCATTTTACGCGCCGTGAAATAGCACTACCCGTCAATATACATAAAACTCATGCGTCGGATGCCACCACCTTGCTCGGTATTATTTCGATTTCGTTGCAGCGTCGGGCGATGCGCCTGAATCTGCTTTATAGAATCATGAGTGCAATTGATTCTAAGAAAAACAAAGAGCCATTACCTATGGTAGAAAAGACCATAAAAGAGATGACCGAAAAATATGCGGGAGCCCTTTCAATTCAGGGCTATATCACTGATGGTTGGGGAGACTTTTTACTAGTATTTAATACCATTGACGGTGAAAAGATTGATAAGGAAGGTTTGGTGAATGACATTTTTATACTCCAACAAATGCTGTATGAAGACTTTATGGTGGATCGTACCGAGTTGATATATACACCCAAATGCATTGATTATATCGCCAGAGCAAAGGGTTATGACTTTTCGATTTCGGTCAGAATGTTGGAAGATAGAAAGTTGGAGGCTAGTGTTGAGGATTTTATCAATGCATTTGAGTCTAACCAAGATGCACTAAGGAAGCTTGTACCTGAAATAGAGTTCGGTACCATCTGCCAAACACCGGGAAGAACCGATCTTACGATGAAGTTTAAGATGGCTGAGGGTGGCAGACCTGAAGGGCTCTATAACAATATATTGCAGTGGATGGCACAGATGGATATGCGTAAAGGTACGTGGTATCCAGATAGTATGTCTATGTTAGGAAAGATAGAGACGACTATTGAGCGTAAAAGCAGTACTGCTCATTAGTCAAAAGCAAATGGCATCTTGGATAAATTAGATTATTATGCATTACTAATACACTCATAAATTTAAATATATGAGTTTACAAATCTGTTGATGTCTTGGGTGTTTGGAAGTCCTCTACCTTCAGAATACAATGAAAATGAATGCTCAAGATTCCCGGCTTTTTTCATTGATGATCGCTGGGGATCAGCGTTTTCTTCAGTGGCTGTTTTAGTCTTATCCTTATCAAGATCTTTAGATCTGGCCGAATCAATGTGATAGCGCTCTAGTATCACTTTGCTCTCTTTTTCAGAAGCAGATCTATCAATAATAACTTTGTAACCATCTTTATCTTCAAGCGTTATGAATTCACTTTTGGAAGCGGCCATCATTTCATAGAACTCATCAAAGTCTTCAAACTTCTCCCCATTGATTTTTTCAATCACCCAATCATACAGATCATGGTAGCCTTTATTGGTATCTGCCGCCAACACTTGCGCAACCACTACGGCTTCTTTCCTGTCTTTAGTAGGCCACTGATTGAGTAATTCACCCAGTTCACCACCCGCACTAAAGAATGACATACCAGCGTTGATATAATTCTTGGTAACGGGTGTGAAAACAAAACCACCAAAAATGAAATAGCGTGGAAATACGTCGTATTGTTCACGTTGCACCAACCAGAAATCCTTACTGGTAGTTCGAAGCGTTATTTCTTTGGTCATAGGTACAGAATCACGGATAATATCCAAACGCAGCAGATCACCTACCTGATGCTTATCAATATAGTATCCAAATGATGTGTACTCTTTGGGGCGGAACTCAACAGTACCATCATTGGCAATGGCATGACCGTCAATGGCGGTGATAATGTCACCCGGTTCAATAATGTCAATTGCTGGTGAGTTGAAGAGTATTTTATAAGCTAGCACACCCGTAAGATCATCGCTTAATTTGAATTTCTTGCGTGATGCGGGGTTTTCCATTTCTTGCACGATAATGCCCAGATCAGGAAAGCCATCATAGTTACCATCTTTTATATCCTCGAAGAAGTGCTTTACGGTGGGTGTGGGAACCATGTAGCCTATATTGTCAGCACCCCGCAGCCCTTGCATAACTACTCCTGCGATTTTACCGTCTAAAGAGATAACCGGGCCACCGCTGTTTCCTGGGTTGATAGCCGCGTCTATTTGTACGGATAGCATGTATTCACTGCTATGTGCGTATTGCTGGTGCTCAATACGTGAGACAACACCTTTAGTAACACTTAACGTATCACCGCCCGTAGGAAATCCGTAAACAATGACTTCCTCCTGAGTAGTGGGCAACGTACCTAGTTTTAGAGGAGTCGCTCCTTTAAAAAACTCTGGATCTTTAACGACAAGCAACGCCAAATCCGCATCGTGAGATACGTTTTCAACCGTTGCGCTGTATCGTTTGGTTTGTCCATAACGCTTGACTTCGAGGAAGGTACTGTCAGCGATAACATGAGCATTGGTTAGAATCTTGTTTCCAACAATGATACTGCCAGAACCACTGAACTGTGCCGAAGAGGTATTCCAGGGTTCCTGATAGTCTGGTTGGTTGGCAACGGTATAAATCTTTACAATGGATTCTTTGATAATGGCACTAGCCGCATTCTTTTTCGCTGTAGCTGCTTTTGCTTTAGCTAGATTGTTTTTTATCTCAGTCTCTTTAGCCACTGTAGAAGCATCTGCAGCAACCATCAGCGAAGCCTTGACTGATGAAGCCTCTGCTGTTGTATGGGTGGATGTCTCAGCCTTAGCGATTGGCAATAAAAGCAGGAATGAGATAGTGGTAGTAAGGAGAATAGAAAATACTTTTGTAGTCTGGATTTTATAATAATTCATATTGACTCTTTGTTGTGCAGCTGCCCTTAGCTGCTAGCTAATTATTAGACACATTATAGCGTTGTTTCTTAAAAAAACATCAATGATTTCTAAATTAAACTTTATAATCACGTCCCTACGGGCGTATTGGTGGTTCGAAGGCTCAGCCTGACGAATTAATATTTAGTACTCTAACAAGGTTTGATGAGTACTAGTACAGTAACCCGTAACTACGACGAATAACCTGACGGCCTAAATCGCTGATAACTTCTTGCAAGGGACTTTCTATGCATCAGCCTCCGCCCCGTAACTCAGTCTTGGTGGCTCTAGCCACTCACAAGGACGGCAGAGCCGTCAAGATTGAGTGCCGAGGCCCGGAGCCTCTGCACTAGAGGTTTTCTACTTACTTTATGAATTGTTTTTCACCTCCA
>CAZDMX010000142.1:0-6174 GCA_964506085.1 uncultured Thiothrix sp.
AAACAGGCGATAGAATTGCTTTTAGCCTTGAAGGCAATAGAATTATTGCCGTGCCTGTCTCTGATGATATTTCCTCTCTTTTCGGAGCTGTCAGAAGTGATAAGTCTATCTCTGTTGAGGAGATGGATGATGTTATTGCCAAGGCTGCTGCTGAATGATTGGCATTGATACGAATGTGTTGGTGCGTGTTTTGGTTGATGATGCCAGTGCAATGGAGCAATGCCTGAAAGCTAGAGATTTCGTTCTCAAACAGGATAAGATTTTTATCAGTTCTATTGTTCTTGTAGAAACCATCTGGGTGCTGCATCGTGCTTATGCGGTTGACAAGGAACAGGTTCTGGAGATTTTGAATCGGTTGTTGTTGCAAAAGTCTCTGACGTTTGAGGGCAGACCACACATTGAAAAAGCGGTAGATATTTATCAGGCAGGGACATTTGGGTTTTCTGATGCGCTTATTCTGGCAAGTAATGAAATGAAGAACTGTTATTTATATACCTTTGATAAAAAGCTTGCAAAACATGCTCTAGCAACCCACTTGGGACAGGCTGAGTTGTAATGAATGTCAAATGAGCACGAAAGACTAGTTGGGAAAATAGCCAATAAGGAAATACGATCAGGCTGGCAAAAGTTTGCTATGCTTTGATTCATTTTTCAAATGAGGAGTAGGAAATGACAGGTGCAGTGGTTGCAAAAAAAGGCCCCTATGTAGTGGAATTAGAGGAAGGAACTTATTATTGGTGTAGTTGTGGTCGTTCGGAAGATCAGCCTTTTTGTGATGGGTCGCATAAAGGTACAGATTTCACACCCGTAGAATTCACGATTACAGAAAAGAAAAAATCTGGCTTATGTGGTTGTAAACATACCAAGAATAGTCCATTTTGTGATGGTCAGCATCGGGATTTGTAGTCACTTAGTGCAGTACCAGACTTATGCTTAAATATCTTTTCGGAATCCTGCTAGTTCAAGCTGTAACTGTCGCGTTAGTGCTTCTTGCCCCTGCTGATTTGCAAGGCATTGGGTTTTTTCGGTTGATTATACCTTTGGTCTTTATAGGTTTTGTCGCGGCTTTCTGGTTCTCTTCTTTGGCACATCATTTACGTAAAGATCAGCTATCGCAAGTAAATGCAAAATTTGCCAAAGAGCGTGAACATATACGGGTGAATGCGGAACGTGCAAAAGCCCGTGTGATGAAGCAAGCACAAAAAGAGGTAGCGAAGGAGGCCAGAGTCACCCATGCTAAAGCTAACTTCAAAGTGGGTGCAACTTTTGCGGGTGCTATTGGTATGGGGGCGTTGTTGCTACTCACTCAATTCTTAACGATTGGTATTGTATTGCTCACTACATCGGGTGGTGCTTTAGCGGGGTATGTCTACCGTGCTCGTAAAGAGAATAGGGCGGCTTTAGGGAATAAAAGCGCCGATACCCCCGGCAACCTCATTGAGGTCAACCCTCACAAAAACAAGATACTGCCAACACTAAAGAAGAAGAATAAATAAAAGGAAAAAACAATGAAAGAAGCTCAACCAAAAACAATATATTTAACGGAGTATCAGCCCTCTGCATGGCGGGTAGATAACATACATTTGTGTTTTGAGTTGGCAGAGGAGGAAACTCTTGTTACAACTACTGCTAAATACGTGTTAAACGGTGATGGCGATAATGATAACAAGAAAGCACCTCTGGTATTGGATGGCGAAGAGTTGGAATTGCTTGATATCAAACTGGACGGTAGAAAGTTAGCGGAAGCTGCCTATCAGATAACAGATACGCAACTCATTATTGATCCACAAGTCAACTCGCTTCCTGAGCAGTTTGAATTAGAAACGACGGTTCGTATTCATCCGCAGGACAATACCTCTCTAAATGGACTGTATCAGTCTAGCGGTAACTTTTGCTCGCAGTGTGAAGCGCAAGGTTTCCGCAGGATTACTTACTATCTGGATCGTCCAGATGTTATGACAACTTACACTACTAAAATCATTGCAGATAAAGTGAAGTATCCGGTGCTTTTATCTAATGGCAACTTGATAGAGCAGGGTGATCTGGATAATGGCAAGCATTTTGCTGTATGGAATGATCCGCATAAAAAACCTAGTTATTTATTTGCCCTAGTCGCGGGTGATTTAGCGCATGTAGAAGATCGCTTTCAAACGCTCTCAGGTCGTGATGTTGTTTTAAAAATCTACACCGAAGCTCATAATATAGATAGATGTGATCATGCCATGGCTTCATTAAAACGGGCTATGCAATGGGATGAACAACGCTTTGGGTTGGAATATGATCTTGATATCTACATGATTGTAGCGGTTGATGATTTTAATATGGGCGCGATGGAGAACAAAGGGCTGAATGTTTTTAATTCAAGTTTGGTATTTGCTAGTCCTGAGACAGCAACCGATGGGAAATATATTAGTATCGAAGCGGTAATCGGCCACGAATATTTTCATAACTGGACAGGCAATAGAGTGACTTGTCGTGACTGGTTTCAGCTTAGCTTGAAAGAAGGTTTAACGGTATTCCGTGACCAGGAGTTTACTTCAGATTTACACTCTCGTCCGGTTAAGCGCATTGATGATGTACGCATGTTGCGCTCCTATCAATTTGCCGAAGATGCAAGCCCGATGGCGCACCCGATTCGTCCGGCTTCCTATATGGAGATTAATAATTTCTACACCGTTACAGTCTATGAAAAAGGTGCTGAAGTAGTCCGTTTGTATCAAACATTGCTTGGTAAAGCAGGTTTTAGAAAAGGCATGGATCTCTACTTTGAACGGCATGATGGTCAGGCAGTTACCACCGAAGATTTTTTAGCCGCCATGGCAGATGCTAACGATGTTGACCTTAGCCAGATGCAAAACTGGTATGTGCAAGCTGGAACGCCTGTGGTAAGCGTTACGATGGACTATGATGCTGAACAGCAGCACTGTACTTTGAATTTTGAACAGTCTTGCGCTGCTATACCAGAAGCACCAGAAACGGAAGCTGCAAGCAAACAGCCGTTTTTAATACCAATGGAACTGGGATTGCTAGATAGCGAAGGCAATGATATCCCTCTACAGCTAGATTCAGAAGATCAGCCACAAGGCACAAGTCGTGTCATAAAGCTAACCGAAACAAAGACAACCATTACCTTTACTAACATCAAAGAACAGCCTGTACCTTCATTGCTAAGAGGTTTCTCTGCACCAGTAGACCTAGATTATCCCTATACGGAACAGGATTACACCTTTTTGATGGCTAATGATAGCGATGCTTTTAATCGTTGGCAGGCCGGGCAAGACTTGGCAATGCAAACCTTGTTAGGCTTGGTTGCAGCGCAGAAAAACTCCGAAGATATGGGGTTGTCCCATGACTTTGTTCATGCCTTTCAAAAAGTACTCAACGACACTCAACTGGATTTTGCATTAAGAGCAGAGGCATTATCACTGCCCGGTTGCTCCAATGTGGCTGAACAGATTGGACGTGATGTTGATCCAGAGCTTGTTTTTAAAGCGGTCGAGTTTGTCAAAAAGACATTGGCAAAGGCTCTACGATTAGATCTGGAAAAACACTATGAGGCATTAAAAGATAACTCAGAATATAAGATAGACCCGGTGAGTATCGGTAAACGAAGACTAAAGAATCTATGCCTTGGCTATCTTTCATCTATTGATGATGAAGCTATTGCTAACACCTGTTACCAGCATTTCCAATCAGCCAATAATCTGACGGATGAAATGACAGGCTTTAGTCTACTAGCGAATATGGAATGCTCTGAATCAGAGCTGGCTGCTCAGGCTACTAAGGAGTTCCATGATAAATGGAAAGATAATGCTCAGGTCATGGATAGTTGGTTTGCCGTGCAAGCGAGTGCTAAAAAGCCACAGACTTTAGAGCAAGTAAAGCAACTCATAAAACACTCGTTATTTACGCTAAGCAATCCTAACAAAGTACGTTCTCTTATCGGCACATTTTCTGCAAATTATATAAATTTCCATGCAGAAGACGGTTCTGGCTATAGCTTTGTATCCGATATGGTCATGAAACTGGATGAGAAAAACCCACAGATAGCCTCTCGGATAGTTCGATCATTAATGAAATGGCGACAATTAGAGGAAAAACGTGCTGCACTGATGAAAACCGAGCTTGAACGGATATCCAGACGAGAGAATATATCCAGTGATGTCTATGAAATTGTTAGCAAGGCATTAGCAGAAGCTGAGCAGATATAGGAGTTAGAAACACCGCTGATTCTGGTAGTTAGAGCTAGAAATAAAGTGTTAAGAGCTGTATGAAAATGCAGCATGTCCGTATGTCGGAAAGTATTGATATGCCATCTAGTTACTTATAACTTGTGCCAATTAAGGGAATCTAAAACTTACCTGATTACCCACATGTCTAAGCCTATTTTTAAATAACTTAATAGAACAATAGGTTATAAGGAGCATGGTTGCCGATATTGTGCACGTATTCCGTACCCTTCGACAGGCTCAGGATACTGCTACTGTAGCGCCCTGAGCCTGTCGAAGGGTCGGAACAATGGCACTTCTATTAAATTTAAGCTTAGACATGTGGGTAATCAGGAAAACTTAAGGGCGAAAGCAGTGACAAGGGCTATATAACATAATGATAATAAGAAAAAAAATAATAATTTTCTTTACGCTTCCACTATCCATATCACTGGTAAGTTGTACTGAGCTATCAAATTTAGCTAGCCTAACAGCAAGCCAGATACAAAATGAAATGGCTATTCACAATAAAACTGCCCCATACCAAGGTTCGGCAATGATCTATAACGTATGTCACGAGCGCTGGCTCCGTAATGGTTATGCCAATTATACGTTTAATATTGAAGAAGGTACTTATGTAGCCAGCCGTGAAATCCAACGCGGAAAATTTACTCAGACGGTTGTTGCTAACCACCAAGTTAGTAAGTCAGCAACGTGTGAACTGGATTACCACACAAGGGGTTCCAGTTGCGACCAAGGAACACGAAAGCGTCTTCGATCTGGAAATACAATAGAGGATTATTTCGCTAAATGGGAAAAAACCCCGAGCCTGTATAAATCTTGCCATCCTGTATTAGGCTATCCTACGGGTTATGGACATACCTATGGTACAGGAAAAAGACGTATAGACTCGAACCAGTGGTTATTGATTTCATCGGTCATTCCCAGAAGAGCATCACGTGTTGCGCTGGCTTCTCAGAATAGAAATAGTAAGCTGCATGCACAAAACAGTATTGGAGATGCTGAGCAACGCATAGCTTCACCAACAAGTGTTAAACCCGAAGTAAAGAAGGTAAAAAAGGTAAAGAACATAGATGATTACACATCCGTTACTGATCTTGATATCAAACTACTCTCCTCAAGTATTAAAAAGAACAAGAAGCATAGTTCTTTAGTCAGTAAATTTAATGTAACTAATAAAACGGATACACCTGCTCTACTGGGTATAAAAGGCTGGATTCTGGACAAAAATTATAAGCGTTATCCGTTAAGTTTAGTGGGTAAGGCCATTAAGAAAGATGGGGATTCTGAAATTGTTACACTAAAAGTAGACTCTCACACTCAGATGACCGTTGATTATGTTGCACAAGGTGTTGCTGATATCAATGTGAGTAAACAAACAGCTGCGATGCTAGAAATAATGAGTCTGGACGGTGTGAAGGTAAACTTGACATTGCCGAATAAATAATGTGATGTAAGCAGTTGTAAAGTGGCACATTGGAAGTGCGCCTTCAGGCTCCAGAAGCTTGAGTTTGATAACAACCTCGGCGAGTCCATGAAGAGACTGTGAAAGTATTCATGGGACTCAATAGAAATAGTTGAAATCCGCCAGATTTGTTCAAAAGTAGGCAAATAATTGAGTTTCCACTTTTTATAAAAGTGCAAGCTCACTAAACTCAGCCAATAGTTCACTATTCACTTACTTTTGAACAAAATTGGGAAGTTTCCCCTGATTTTTCTTTCGCCCCAGAATGCTTTCACAGTTCTGAAGGCTTACTTCCTATCTAAAAGGGATATCGAATGATACTTCGATATCCCTTTTTTCGTTTTCACCCCTGTAGAAATAATTTTATAGACATGTGCCTGTGGCGATAATTTAAATACCTGAAGGTGTACTAATCAAAAGCCGCAAACTAGGCTGTCGAAATACACGGCTTTTTGAAAGCCAAAGCACCTTGGTTTTTGG
>CAZDMX010000143.1:0-6143 GCA_964506085.1 uncultured Thiothrix sp.
TATTAGGAGTCGACATTCCGTTTATTGAGATTCACATCTCAAATGTCCACAAACGCGAATCCTATCGACAACGCTCCTACTTCTCGGATATTGCTGATGGCATTATTATTGGACTTGGTGTAAAAGGATATGAACTGGCGCTACAGGCTGCCATAACAAAACTCAGCTGAGGTGCATCACTACCAGTTGATTACTTCAGACAGCAAAAGAAATTATTATTTTTAAAGATAGTCAAGATAGTAATGCTTCTTCAGGGAACACAACCGAATAGGACATAAGATGGATATAAGAAAAGTAAAAAAACTGATCGATCTCATTGAAAACAGTGATATTGCTGAAATTGAAATCAAGGAAGGCGAAGAGTCTGTTCGTATTTCTAAAGCATCTGCGGTAGCTCCCATCATTCAATCTGCTGCTCCTGCATTCGCAGCGCCGCTGGCAGCACCTCCTCCAGCTATACCTGCATCCACTGAAACCACTGCAAACGAAGCAGATAGTGACATTCCTAGCGGCCATCAAATCACCTCTCCGATGGTAGGTACTTTCTATCGTTCATCATCACCTGGATCGCCAGCCTTTGTTGAAATTGGTGATAGTGTTGCTACAGGAGATACACTGTGCATCATTGAGGCCATGAAAATGCTGAACCAGATTGAGTCTGACAAAACAGGAGTTGTGAAAGCTATTTTAGTTGATAACGAGCAACCCGTTGAATTTGGTCAACCGTTAATAATTATTGAATAGCTTTCTAAATTCTTTATATAAAACATACATATCATCTATAAAATAGCAGATATAAATCTTTCAAGAAGCCGCTCACTGGTGGAAATTAGCTTATGATCAAAAAAGTCCTAATTGCAAATCGTGGGGAAATTGCCCTCCGTATATTACGTGCATGTCGAGAAATGGGGATTAAAACCGTTGCCATTCATTCAACAGTTGACCGTGACCTTAAACATGTACGCCTGGCAGATGAGTCCGTCTGTATTGGCCCTCCCCCCTCACCAGAAAGCTACTTAAATATCCCTGCCATTATTAGTGCCGCTGAACTCACCAATGCTGACGCCATCCATCCTGGCTATGGCTTCCTTGCAGAAAATGCAGATTTTGCAGAGCGTGTTGTTTCCAGTGGTTTCATTTTTATTGGTCCAAAAGCAGAAACCATACGTTTGATGGGTGACAAAATCTCAGCTAAAGAAGCCATGATTAAAGCTCATGTACCCTGTGTACCCGGCTCCGACGGAGCTATCCCTGATGATGAAGCGGGCGTTAAAAAAATGGCACAAGACATCGGCTATCCGGTCATTATCAAGGCCACTAGTGGTGGTGGTGGTCGCGGCATGCGCGTCATCCATAAAGAAGCGGACTTAATGGAATCTATTAGCCTGACTCAGACTGAGGCCAGACAAGCCTTTGGTAATGATGTGCTGTATATGGAAAAGTTTCTTACCACACCTCGTCATATTGAATTTCAGGTTCTATCGGACAAGCACGGCAACGCCATGCATTTGTGTGAGCGTGATTGTTCCATGCAGCGCCGCCATCAAAAAGTGGTTGAAGAAGCACCCGCCCCTGGATTACCTATCGAGGAGCGTGAAAGACTAGGGAAAACCCTTGTTGATGCATGTATCAGTATTGACTACCACGGCGCTGGGACTTTTGAATTTCTCTATGAAAACGGCGAATTCTACTTTATAGAAATGAATACTCGGCTACAGGTTGAACACACCGTCACTGAACAAATTACCGGTATAGACCTAGTTAAACAACAATTGAAGATTGCCGCTGGTGAAAAGCTGGACATACCCAAGAACATTCAACCGCGTGGTCATTCGATCGAATGCCGAATCAATGCTGAAGACCCTGTAACCTTTCTGCCATCACCCGGTAAGATTACCCGCTATCATGTACCGGGTGGATTAGGTGTACGCGTTGACTCACATATCTATGCAGACTATTCCGTACCACCTAACTACGACTCCATGATCGGTAAACTGATTACTCATGGAGAGACTCGTGAAGTTGCCATTGCCAGAATGCGTGGCGCACTCACAGAAATGATTATTGAAGGCATTAAAACGAACATTCCCTTGCAGCTAAAGATCCTTAACGACCCTGATTTTCAAAAGGGTGGGACTAACATACACCATCTAGAACACATGCTGGAAAATTCTGAGTAGTCTAAACTAAGCTATAGACCTTCACTTATTAAATTTCTCGATTGACTGTAGTAGAGACGTTGCATGCAACGTCTCTACGGGAAATTATTTAAGTGAAAAACTATAAGAGCAGAGAAGAGCAACCACATGAGTTGGCAACAACTACACTGTCAAACATTAAAACAACATGAAACCGCTATCAGCACTCTGCTCGAAGCTGCAGGCGCGATCTCTGTGACGTACCAAGATGCTGAAGACAACCCTGTTTTAGAACCACTTCCCGGTGAAACACCTCTGTGGGAGCATCTAGTCATAACAGGAATGTTCGAGGCAGAAAAAGACCTTGCTCACCTTGTTACACGACTCCATCAACAATTCCCCAACGAATTGCAAATCCACACGGAAACACTAGCTGATCAACAGTGGGAACGAACCTGGATGGAACATTTCCAACCCATGAAATTTGGGAATAGTCTATGGATATACCCAACACACTGCGACCGCCCAAACGACGGTAGCACGCAAATCATTCTGGATCCTGGACTCGCCTTTGGGACAGGCACACACCCAACCACGGCATTATGTCTTGAATGGCTAGATCAACATCCTCCCAAAGACCTGACGCTCATTGATTATGGTTGTGGCTCCGGGATACTTGCCATTGCAGCGATCAAATTAGGCGCTCAACATGTTATCGCCACCGATATTGATGAACAGGCATTCATCGCCACAAAAGGCAACATGCAAACCAATGATATTCCTCAGCAATGTATTGCCAGCTATCTGCCTGAACACATACCCGCAAGACAAGTGGATATTGTGCTTGCCAATATCCTCTCCGCACCACTTACCGAGCTTGCCCCCACGTTAGCCCATCTGCTAAAAACAAACGGGCAGATTGTCCTCTCTGGTATTCTTGCCGAACAAGAACAATCTATCATTAATGCTTATACACCTTTCTTTT
Organism: uncultured Thiothrix sp.; assembly: GCA_964506085.1. GTDB lineage: Bacteria > Pseudomonadota > Gammaproteobacteria > Thiotrichales > Thiotrichaceae > HyVt-477. Next base: position 3,124 of record CAZDMX010000143.1, read on the forward strand.
CCAACCTTGAAGTCACCACTTCAGATGTCTGGCTAAGAGTTACTGGGAAAAGAAACACGACTACCTCCCAACAGAACCACGACAGTCCGCCTATTTAATTAAAAAAACATCATTGGCTATACTGAGTAGATAACAATCAAGAAACAAGAGCTATTGAGCGGATAAAGAGATGAATAACCTCCTAAAAGGAGCTTCTACCCCGACCGAATGCCTTTTTTTTAACCAGTATAAATTGCTAAAATAATTACCATATATTTATTTAATTACATGTTTCAAATTTAAAACTTCTATTCTAGGCTATCAACCGAAAGAGTTTCAACTATAAAGAACAGTTTCAACTGTATAAAACAGCTTCAACCAAAGAAAACGAGATCAGCAAAAGTGTCAACGGATTTTATCAATAACCGTCTTAAACAGAACTAATCGAAATGTATACACAATGCCCACATTGCGAAGCCATATTTCGCGTCAGCATGAAAGAGATCACCGCAGCGCACGGCAAGCTTCGCTGTGGCGAGTGCAGAAATACATTCGATGCAATGGACTCTTTAAGTAGCACATTGCCGGGCGGGCTTGAACAAACCATGACAACTGAAAACATGACCCAAAAGCATCCAGTGCTTTCAAGAGCAAAAAATGCGTCATCGGAAAAACCCTACTCGGCTACTCCCGCTCAGGATCGTGCCAGAAAGTATATGTTATGGGTAGCCATTGGGCTGGTAACTTTAGCGCTATTACAAACACTGTATGCCTCGCGCAACTGGTTTGCTCATCAACCCATTACATCCAGTGTTACGCGGTCAATTTGCAAAACACTAGGTTGTAACATCACCCCAAAACGTGATCCCACTAAAATCAAAGTTACAAGTCGGAATGTTTACGCACACCCCAACGAACCCGGCTCACTCATTATCACAGCAACCATGAAAAACAACGCTTCCTACGAACAACTGATTCCGTTAGTAGAAGTTAGTTTTCTAGATAAAGATAATAACACCATTGCTTTCCGTAGATTTAGCCCTGAAGAATATACTCAAAAAAGCAGAGTCAATAAAAAACTATTCACTCCGAATGAGACACTTACCTTAAGAATAAAAATTGAAGACCCCGGTAAAGAAGCGGTGACATTTCAATTTAATTTTTTATAAGGCTATTCGATTATCACTATGCAAATCGGTCCATATACATTAACCAGCAAGCTGTTACTCGCACCCATGGCAGGCATTACTGATCCGCCATTTAGAAGCTTGTGCAAACAGTTTGGAGCAGCTCTTGCTACTTCAGAAATGCTCACCTCAGATATCAACCTTTGGGATTCAAAAAAATCAGCCCATCGCCTACCCCATGCCGATGAAGTTGAACCACGCAGTGTACAAATTGCCGGAACAGATCCACTAATGATGGCAAAAGCAGCCCAGCTCAGTATAGAAAAAGGCGCACAAATAATAGACATCAATATGGGCTGTCCCGCAAAAAAAGTGTGTAGTAAAGCTGCCGGCTCCGCACTCATGCAAGACCCTAATACCGCCAGAGCTATTATAAAAGCAGTAACTCAAGTTGCATCACCCTCATCGGTTCCCGTTACCTTGAAAATACGCACTGGTTGGTCACGTAAAAACCGCAATGCGCTTGAAATAGCTAAAATCGCAGAGCAAAATAATATTAAAGCACTCTCAATACATGGCAGAACTCGACAAGACGCCTATCTTGGATATGCAGAATACGAGACTATTAGGCGTGTAAAACAAGCCATTAGTATTCCTGTAATCGCAAATGGCGACCTACGTGATAAAGAAGACCTCAAGTTTGTACTCGATTACACGGGTGTTGACGGCCTCATGATTGGTCGTTTGGCTCAAGGTCAACCCTGGGTTTTTCAACAGTATAATGAATTACTAAAAACCGGAATACTCCCTGCCGATCTGGCATTTAGTGAAAAAAGAAAAATTATTCTGGATCACATCAGACACATTCATCTCTTATTTGGCGACCCCACGGGTGTTCGCATAGCACGGAAGCATATTGGATGGTATTTGAGCAAACTCTCAATACCCGCTGATAAGATAAAACTGATTTTCGGAGCCCAAACTCCTGAAAACCAAGTTCACATTCTTAACGAAGTGCTTGGAAATCCCCCCAACGAAGACAAGGTATAATATTATGAATAACCACACCTCACTCGCAGAAAACCAAGCATCGTTACTATCTAGTACGGTATCAAACGTATCTAGCGAATATTTAACGAGCCTGGGTGATCAAGACCCGACAAACCTCTATCGCCAGATTATTGACGAAGTTGAAAAGCCATTACTCGAAGTTATTATGACCCGCACCCATGGCAACCAGTCTCGCGCAGCTATCTGCCTGGGCATTAATCGTGCTACATTGCGTTCTAAGCTTAAGCGTCATGGCTTAATGTAAAAACAGATGTAAACGACAACAACCACATACATAGCACTAGCTACACAACACATGCAAAATTACCCAGAAAAAAACCAACAAATCATCCAGACTCATTCCAGTCTGATACGACTTGTGGTACATGCTCTACAGCAAACAGAACTCCAACCTAAACTGGAAGAAGTTCTAACGATTAGTGCCAATAATGGATGGACTACACTCGTTGCTAACATTCGCAAGATTATTTCTGGCGAACGAAATAGAGAAACTCTGGGAAATCTGGATGAAGAAGACAAAGTCATTATAAACGCCATTCTGGATGCAATTCAGAATCCTGCACTGCTACCAGACGACAATGCAGCAGCGGGCGGCGACCCAACAATGGCAGCACCAGGAATAGCACACATGATCCAAGAAGCAGCCACAGGCAATGCTCAAGCACTCGTCCTATTATCAAATATGGCAGAGCAAATGAGTAGAGCCGGAGGAGACATGAGCCGCTTGGGGGGAATCATGAAAGTAATTATCGATGGTGAACGTGATCCAGACGTATTATGCAAAGGAATGGCTCAGCAAGGCCGTTCGTTGGTTTTGTCGATACTAGATGAGCTAGGAAGGAT
>CAZDMX010000144.1:0-6121 GCA_964506085.1 uncultured Thiothrix sp.
TTTGAGGAGAAGATGTCGGAACTGTCCGCCGAGCTCTATGAACAATTCACCAAAGCTGATCAGCTGGAGGCCAGGATTAGGAAGAATCTGGAGGTTTTGGGTTATGGGGAGTGAGATGAGCATGCAGTCGCCGGAATACAAAGACTGGCTAACAGCACTGAAAGTCCGGATACGCCAGGTTCAACTCAAGGCGGCTGTAGCTGTTAACCAGGAATTGTTGAAGTTCTATTGGGAACTGGGCGCTGACATTGTCGAGAGGCAAAAAAACGCCGCATGGGGTGATGGGTTTCTCAAGCATCTGAGCAAAGATTTAAGGGTTGAATTTCCAGCAATGAAAGGCTTTTCACTTAGTAATATCAAATACATACGCCAATGGTATCTGCTTTATTCTGATGCTGGCTTAATTGGCCAACAGGCTATTGGCCAAATTGGGCAACAGGCTGTTGCCCAATTGACGAAGCAGCCTGTTTCACAAATCATTCAGATTCCCTGGGGCCATAACCTGACGATTATCGCCAAATGCAAAAGCCTTGATGAAGCACTCTATTATGTGCAAAACACCATCGCCCATGGCTGGAGCCGCAGTGTTCTGACCCATCAAATCGAAAGCGGACTCTGGCAGCGTGAGGGCAAAGCAATAAGCAATTTCACCAAGGTGCTTCCCGCTCCTCAATCGGACCTGGCAACCCAGACACTGAAAGACCCGTATATCTTTGATTTTCTAACCTTGACCAAAGACCACAACGAACGAGAGCTGGAAGCAGGTCTCATTGAGCATATCACTCATTTTCTGCTGGAACTGGGTGCCGGATTTGCGTATGTCGGCAGGCAGATTGCGATTCAGGTGGGGGAGCGGGATTTCTTTCTGGATCTGCTTTTTTACCATACGCGATTGCATTGCCATATTGTGATTGAGTTGAAGGTGGTGGATTTCGAACCCGAACATGCCGGTAAGCTCAATTTTTACATTAAGGCCGTCGATGAACAACTGCGCAGCAAAGGCGACCAACCGACTATCGGTATTCTGCTCTGCAAGAACAAAGATAAAGTCGTAGCCGAATATGCCCTCAGTGACATTCATAAACCCATCGGCGTCTCGGAATACAAATTGACCAGAGCGCTTCCCGATGAACTGAAATCATCACTCCCGACCATCGAACAGATCGAAGCGCAGCTTGAACAAAGCGGCAAGGAGGGTGACGATGAATAGATCTGTATACTCCGCACCGTTTTATGGACAATTCGCCAAAGCTGATGAGCTTGAGGCCGCGATCAGGAAGAATTTGGAGGTTTTGGGTTATGGGGAGTGAGCAGATTAAGAAGAGCAATCAAATTATTTCTATCGAAAATATTCAAAGCATGATCTTCACCATTTGCGGGGTGCAGGTGATGATCGATAGAGACTTGGCACAAGTATATGGCGTTGAGACCAGAGTTTTCAATCAAGCCGTAAAGCGAAATATTGCGCGATTTCCTGAATCGTTCAGGTTTCAGTTGACAAAAGAAGAACATGAAAACTTGAAGTTCCAACTTGGTGCCTCAAGTTCAAACGAAGATTCTCTAAGATCACAAATTGTGACCTTAGAGAATAGTGGTCGTGGACAACATAGAAAATACCTCCCCTATGTCTTTACTGAGCAAGGCGTTTCCATGCTCTCGGCTGTGTTGCGCAGTGAAACCGCCATCAGGGTCAGTATCAAAATTATTAATGCCTTTGTGGATATGCGGCGGTTCATCCAGAACAACGCCCAAATGTTTGCCCGGCTAGATTCAGTGGAACGTCGTCAGATTGTCTTCGAATCGGAAACCGAAAAGAACTTTGAAAAGCTGTTTCAGTTCAATCATAACTCAACGTCGTTTGCTGCTATTGCAGCCTGTTGCCCAATTGATGAAGCAGTCTCGTAGGTCGGGTTAGCGAAGCGTAACCCGACAACCGACATCATTTCTGTCGGGTTACGCTTCGCTAACCCGACCTACAAGCTTGAGTCCACGATTAAGAAGAACCTGGAGACTTTGGGTTATGGGGAGTGATTGGCAGGAGCACAGGCTTTCAGATGTTATTGAACTAATCGGCGGTGGGACACCGAAGAGAAGCCATGCTGATTATTGGGGTGGTGGCATCCCGTGGTTGTCTGTAAAAGATTTCAATAATGGCCATCGCCATGTTTTTACAACTGAAAAAACAATTTCCGAGAAAGGGTTAAACAACAGTAGTACAAAGATGCTACAAGCGGGAGAGTTAATCATCTCGGCACGTGGGACGGTTGGAGCATTGGCACAATTGGCTGTCCCTATGGCATTTAATCAGTCGTGCTACGGAATCGCAGCAAGAACAGAATATACACATAATGATTTTTTGTTCTATTTGCTTCGTTTTACAGTTGAAAATCTTCAACGAATAACTCATGGCGCTGTCTTTGACACAATAACCAGAGAGACTTTTAACCATGTGACTGTATCCGTTCCCCCTCTCCCCGACCAACACGCCATAGCCCACATCCTCGGCTCACTGGACGACAAGATCGAGCTGAACCGGCAGATGAACCGGACGCTGGAGAAGATGGCCCAGGCGATTTTCAAGAGCTGGTTTGTTGATTTTGACCCGGTGCGCGCCAAGGCCGAAGGCCGGGATACCGGCCTGCCCAAAGAGATCGCCGACCTCTTTCCCGACAGCTTCGAAGATTCGGAGATTGGGAAGATTCCGACGGGGTGGGAGGTTAAGCCGATTGGGGATGCCGTGCAATGCGTTGGAGGAGCAACTCCGAGCACAAAGAAAGCTGAGTTCTGGGACGGCGGAACAAATCCATTTCTCACGCCAAAGGATATGTCTTCGTTAATCGCGCCCGTCATTCTCGACACCGACCGACATATCACGGACGCTGGTGTTGAAAGAATCAGCTCCAAGAGGCTTCCAGCGGGAACGGTTATTCTTTCCTCGCGCGCTCCCATTGGATATCTGGCAATTAATGAAGTTTCGGTGTCTGTGAATCAAGGCATTATTGCAATGATTTGCAATGGAGACCTTCCAAACCACTACGTTCTTTTGTGGACAATGGCGAGCATGGAGACCATCAAGGGCAAAGCTGGAGGGACAACATTTGCCGAGATCAGTAAGAAAAACTTCCGGCCTATTCCTGCTCTGATTCCTGCATCTAGCGTATTAGATGCTTTCACGAAACAAGTAGAGCCGCTATTTCAACAGGTTGTCGATAATGTTGTCTCTGCTGAGTCCTTGGCACGCACCCGCGACACCCTCCTCCCCAAACTCATCTCCGGCGAACTGCCCATCCCCGATGTGGAGAAGATACTGGAGGGCGTTGAATGAGCCAGGAAATGAACATTCCAAAGGGCGAGATTCTGATTTACCGGACCGCTGACGGTGCGGTGAAACTGGACATACGACTGATCAATGAAACGATCTGGATGACACAGGTTGATATGGCGATGTTATTTCAGTGCTCGGCAGACAATATTTCACTTCACCTGAAAAACATCTACGATGAGGGCGAATTGGAACATGGAGCAACTGCCGAGGATTTCTCGGTAGTTCGTCTGGAAGGCAAGCGGCAGGTAAAACGCAAGCTGACATTTTATAACCTGGATATGATTATCTCCGTCGGATACCGGGTAAAAAGCCTGATCGCCACCCGCTTCCGTATCTGGGCAACGCGGCAACTCAAAGAATACATCATCAAAGGCTTCGTCATGGATGACGAGCGGCTGAAGAACCCGCCGGTGAAAGGCTCTGCCGTGCCGGACTACTTTGATGAAATGCTGGAACGTATTCGCGATATCCGCGCCAGCGAGCGAAGAATGTATCTGCGAGTAAGAGAAATCTTTGCCATGGCGGCAGACTATGAACCATCATGGCATGAAACTACAACATTTTTCAGTATTATTCAGAATAAGCTTCACTTTGCTTCAACCGGCATGACTGCCGCCGAGTTGATCAAATCGAGAGCCAATCATCTTCTGCCAAATATGGGATTGACCACCTGGAAAGCTGATGAGGTTCGCAAGATCGATGTCACCATAGCCAAAAATTACCTGAAAGAGGATGAAATTGATGGACTGAACCGGATTGTGACCATGTGGCTCGATTTTTCCGAAGACCAGGCAAAGCGGCGCAAACAGATATTCATGAAGGACTGGGATAAGAAACTGGATGATTTTCTACAGTTCAATGAGCGCAAGGTACTCACACATTCCGGAAATGTGAGTAAAAAATCGGCTGATAATCACGCCATAAACGAATACGGGAGCTTTGAAGTTCGTCGCAGAGAATACAAGGAATCTGCTGCGGAGTTAGGGTATATAAAGCAACTGGAAGCGGCGGCTAAGCAATTACCTTCCAGGAGCAAAAAAGAAGCGAAGGGCGACGATGAGTAAAATCACAGAAGACACCATCGAGCAGACCACCCTGGAGTGGCTGGGGGGCGTTGAATGAGTCAGGTAGTCCCAGGCAAAAATACAAACACACGAAGAAGCCGCTCGATTACCGAAATGTCTTGGAGTGAAGCACGGGATTTTCTGTTGAGCCCGGAAAGCTATTGCTCCATTGACTTGCCTCCTTATTTTGAGTTCAGCGGTATACTCAGAAATGTTGCAAAGGAACTTAGCGGCAAGAAGCTCGCAGATTTTCGAAACCCAAGCCCTAATAGCCCTAGAGATTTTGATGACGTTAATCACCTCATCTTACACAACAAAGACGGCAGGTATGCATGGCGACCATTTGAGCTAATCCATCCGGCCTTATATGTTTCCTTGGTCAATCAAATCACTGAAAGTCAGCATTGGGGCTGGATCCTTGACCGTTTTGCCGAGTTTGGGAAGAACGATAAAATCAAATGCCTCAGCCTGCCGGTTAAATCGTTGAGTGAAGAAAAGGATAAGGCAGAGCAAATATCGCATTGGTGGCATGCCGTCGAGCAGGCATCGATTGAGTTGGCGCTGGATTATGAATTTGTGATCCACACCGACATTATCGACTGCTATGGTGCAATTTATACACATTCTATTGCTTGGGCGCTTCACACAAAAGCGGAGGCAAAAAATAATCGGCAATGTAGGTCACTTATCGGGAACATTATTGACAATCACATACAAGATATGCGCCATGGGCAGACCAATGGCATTCCCCAGGGCTGCGTGCTGACGGACTTCATCGCGGAGATGGTACTTGGTTATGCGGACACCGAACTGACAAAGAAAATCGCTGACCAGGAAGTAGACGATTATCAGATTCTTCGTTATCGGGATGATTACCGCATCTTTGTGAGTAACTCACAAGATGGGGAGCAAATCCTCAAGTCTCTCACGGAGGTAATGATTGGTCTTGGATTCAAACTACACCCCTGGAAAACACTGGCAAGCAGTGAAGTAATCCGCACATCGATTAAGGACGAGAAGCTGGCTTGGATAGGCCGGAAACAGTACGAAAAGAGCCTGCAGAAACGCTTGTTGATTATTCATGACCACGGCACGGCATATCCCAACGCTGGGAGTTTGGTAAAAGCCCTGGGGGGATTTCAGAAGCGAGTTGATAGGCTGACCAAGTATGACCAAGCACTTCCATTGATCAGCATTATTGTTGACATTGCCTACCGTAACCCGAGGACCTATGCCATTTGTGTGGCGATCCTAAGCAAGCTGTTAAGCTTCCTCGAAGACTGTAAGAAGGCGGACGTTATCAAGAAGATAAAAAAGAGATTCTCTCTGATGCCGAATACGGGACACATGGAGATATGGCTTCAACGGATCAGTCTCCCGTTTGATTCTAGCATCAATTACGATGAGCCTCTGTGTCGTCTAGTATCAGGCGAGGACAAACAGATTTGGAATAATGAGTGGATATCCTCGGAAAAACTAAAAAAGTCTCTCGATCCAAAACAGATAGTTGATAAGAAACAAAGAGAGAAACTTACACCGATTGTTTCTGCTGAAGAAGTCGAGATCTTCATCTCAACCACTGAGTATTCCCCATGACTAAAATCACAGAAAACACCATCGAACAAACCACCCTGAACTGGCTTACGAATCTCGGCTACGAAATTGCCTACGGACCCGACATTGCTTTTGACGGGTTGTCTCCAGAGCGAGAGGCAGACGCCAACTACACCGA
>CAZDMX010000145.1:0-6066 GCA_964506085.1 uncultured Thiothrix sp.
TTACCTGAAGGAACACCTGCCGTTTCTCCTCCTACGTTTAAAAACCTTGCATCCGCGTCTGAATTCAAAGACTTTGCAAACCGTGTTAGAGAAATTACAGGCGGTATTCCCATTGGTTTTAAGTTGAGTGCAAACCATATTGAGGAAGATATTCAATTTGCACTGGATGCAAGTGCTGATTATATCATTTTGGATGGTCGTGGCGGTGGCACAGGCGCTGCACCTGAAATGTTTAGAGATCATATCAGTGTGCCGACTATTCCTGCTTTAGCACGTGCGCGTGCCTACCTTGATAAGCAAGGTGCGAGTGGTCGTGTGACACTAATTATTACGGGTGGGTTACGTGTCCCTATTGATTTTGTAAAAGCCCTTGCGTTGGGTGCCGATGGTGTTGCACTTTCAAATAGTGCTATGCAAGCTATCGGCTGTGTTGCTGCAAGAATGTGTAATACCAACAACTGCCCGACGGGTATAGCCACTCAAAAAGAAGAGTTGCGTCAACGATTAGATATTGAAAAATCATCAAAGCAACTACATAACTTTTTTGATGCCTCAGTAGAATTAATGCAGGTCATGGCACGCGCCTGTGGCCACAATGATTTTAGCCAGTTTACTAAAAAGGACTTGGCGACATGGCACCGGGAAATGGCATTGCTTTCAGGCGTTAAATATTCTGGAGTTACTGAACTACAATAGGATTTCAAGAGGACTGATATTATTCCTCTTGAGGTCAATCGTTCTCTTCGTATTTAAACCCTTTAATCTTTTAGCAAGTGATTCTTATCTTTGATTGCTCTGCTGAGTTACATCTCTCGAAAGCCATTTAAGGGATTCTTCAAATAGCGCTGTCAGGGTAATATCGGTGGGTTCTGTCGTTGAATAACACACCGAATTAAGCTGGGATTGGAAAGTATTCCATGCTGACATATCTTCTGGCTTGTATTCATCAAGTCGGGTGATTCCCAGACCTTGCCGTAAAATTTTCACAAGCTGAATACTGGTTTTTTGCGGTTTTGCACTGTCATTATCTGTCTGAACACGCAGTGTTTTGATCTCGCGTTTAGCAATTTCTAAGGGGGTGTTTCGATATCGTAACCATCGCCAAATAATGACAGCCAGAAGGGATAGCAATAGACTGAAACCTGTTAGCATTTCCCAGCTAAATCCCAAAAAAGAGGGCTCTTTGGGAGGTAACAGTAATCCCTGTAATTGCTCAGAAAGTAGATTTTCTAGACTAGACTTCATGGTTATATTCCCTATTCATGAAAGTTTAGCATGATCCTTGGGTTTTTAAGTTAATGAGAACTGTAGGCTTGATCAAGCGCAGCGGATCAGGAAAAAAGGTAAAAGTCTTAAGGGTACCTCTATTAATTAGAATTTTCGTTCGAGTCCAAGGCGGATCATTCTTGAGAACCGTATTGTACAGGGGTACACGAGGATCGCAAAAAATGATCCAACGCAGGAATCGGGTGAAAAGGCAATTAATAGAGATGCTCTTAAAGTAGTCGACATAACGATTTGCTACTGACTGCATAAATCTCGACAGTTTGGCTTTATTCTTTTGGCGACCAATCACTACACATTATGATTACCCTTGACCTGTATAATATATTTATTCATGTCAGGTATTAAATTTTATTACCAATAGTGGAATATTGCATAATAAACAAAGTAATTTCTGTTAAATTTTCAATGGAATAATGTATGTTTATTTTTATAATGACATTTTATGTAATATATATTGTTAAATGTTGACAATGTCAAAGAATACTTCTAGCATGGATAGAGTACCAATTTTAAGAGGGGATCTGTCATGCCTGATGGTGAGGTCATTAATCCTCAAATTGATATCGCTTTGTAACTTTGCAAGGGAAAATTATGTCTACCAACATTCTCGACAACATTGATCTACGAAAGCTAGGAATGCTTTTACAACAGGCGCGCAAGAAAGCTGTGCTAACTCAGGCTGATGCCGCTAATGCGCTTGGTGTTGCGCGTACTACTCTTGTTGCTATAGAAAAAGGTGATCGTCGACTCAAACCTAATGAGTTAATTAAGCTCGCTCGTGCTTATGGACGGTCTGTTAGTGATTTTGTGATGTCTAGCCCTGTTGTTGAGTCCTTTGAGGTTCAGTTTCGGGCTGCTTTTAAGCGTGATAAGCAAGAAGAATCGGAAATCACCCCTGTTATTCAACAATTAGAGCATCTTTGCAAGAATTATCTGCAACTTGAAAAAATTGTGGATGCACCACTCCCTCGAAATTATCCAGCAGAATATGATGTGGCAAACATGCCGATTGAGGCTGCTGCTGAGAGTATTGCGATTGCTGAACGCCGTCGCCTGGGATTAGGTGATGCACCTATTGCATTATTACGGGATATTTTGGAACAGAGTGTGGGTATCCGTATTTTTTATTTGAAGATGCCTGCGAAATACTCTGAGATATATAGCTACAACGATCGCATGGGTGGTTGTATGGCGATTAATATTCATCATTATGAAGAACGTCGTCGTTGGTCAATGGCGCATGGTTATTTACATTTTCTTGCACATCGTCAAAAGCCTGTTGTTGATTTTGACGGGCAATATCAACGCATGCCTGAAAGTGAGCGATTGGCTGAGGCATTTCCAAAATATTTTCTGATGCCTACCAGTGGTTTACTTAGGCAGTTTAATGATATGACTCGCACCCACGGTAAATTTACTCCAACTAATCTGTTTTCATTAGCTCATTATTATGGTGTGTCAATACAAGCTTTGGTGTATCGATTAGAAGAGATGAAGTTATTACCTTCTGGTACTTGGGATCGGTTGCGAGACAGAGGTTTAAAAGTAAAAAAAGTACAGAAGGAACTAGGATTAAAAAATATTGACCAGCGCTCTGATATTGGACCCATCCATTATCAAAACCTTGCTATTGAAGCACTTGATCAAGGCTTAATTACTGAGGGTAGGTTTGCTGATTTCTTGGGAGTTAATCGTATAGAGGCACGTCGCATTGCGGAGTCACTGCGTGAATATTCGAGTGGAATGCAGGAAGATGCAACTCATTTAGATTTACAAGAGGTGTAACTTTTTGGGGATCTTCTATGCAAATTAATCACTCACATATTGTTCTGGATGCTTGTTGTTTTTTAAATTTTTATGCTTCAGGGTGCTTTATTGAAATTTTGGAATCAATTCCTGCTCAGGTGGTGGTTACTGAGGTGGTCAGAGACAGAGAACTAATCACATTAGAGCACCTTATTAGTGAAACGAAGTCTACTGATGAAAACTTGCTGAGTTTAGCCATTAAGAAAGGATTGATTTTACTAACAGATTTTGAATCAGAAAAAGAAGAGTTGTCATTCTTGGATTATGCATCAGTATTAGGTGATGATGGCGAATCGGCAAGCTTGGCAATTGCTGCCAATAGAGGGTGGGGTATTGCTACGGATGATAAAAAAGCAGTTTCATTTGCTCAAAAAGAAGCACCAGATGTACAAATTTTATCAACACTAGATGTTATTAAGCATTGGTCAGAAGGTGCTGAGCTGATGACTCCTAGTGCTGTCCTTCGTGCGATAAGAGTCAAAGGGAGGTATATTCCACATAGGAATCATCCTTTGTTTGATTGGTGGAAAGTCTTTATGGATTGAGTTATTTGCAAAAAAATCTAACTGATTATTCTTTCGGCCAACGTACTATAAAAGCCGCTCCGCCCAGCGCAGAGGGCTGACAACCTACCCGCCCTTTATGGGATTGAACAATACTTTTTACAATGGCTAATCCTAGCCCATAGCCACCACTTATACGTTGTCTGCTTTTGTCCAGACGGGTAAAAGGTTCAAAGACTTTCTTGCAGTCTTTAGCCGCTATCCCCGCGCCATCATCCTCTACATTAAGCACTATTTCTTTTGATTGAATGACTGAACTGACTTTCACTGTGGACTGGCAATGTTTAACAGCATTATCCAGCAAGTTATTAAGTACCCGTGTCATTTTTATACGGTCAAAAAGCACTTCTTTTTCGACTTGGATGTCATGCTCAAAACGAATTTCAGGGTGATAATCAGCAAACAGGTTTAATTCATGTAATATCCATTCACGTACACTGTGTTTTTGTAAATCAATATCTTGCTCCCGTTGCATTCGGGTATAACTTAGCAACTCGTCGATAAGGTCTTGTAGGGTTTGAATATTGTTTTCGATCTGCTGGGTATAGTGTTTTTTATCTTGATCTTCTAGGCTTTCCTGCTGCATTTCTAAGGCAAAACGCAACCGCGAAATAGGCGTTTTTAGTTCGTGTGAGACTGCATTAGTGAGGTCTTTATGATCTTCCAGTAATTGCTCTATGCGTCCTGCCATTTGATTGAAAGAATTTGATAACTCGTAGAGAGTGGAGTTTTTAGATAGATTTGTGCGGGTCTGCAATTCACCTTTACCCAGCGCGGAACTTGCGGTTTTTAAGGTGTTTAGCTCTTTACGGAACAGTAACAGCCAGAACAGTGCTCCAATGCCAAGTAATACGGCAGGTAACAGTGTAGACAAATATTTGTAATACTTTCTAATAGTAGAGAGATTATTGTTTGCAGCAATCTCAATTACATATTTTTTATTCCCAGAAAGAATAAAAGACGACGATTCTCGATCTTGTCCTCGATAATGCAGCCCCTTTGCTATCAATATATCCATTACTTTGGGGTTGCTGCTTTGAAAATCACTCGCCTTAATCAATGTAAGCTTGACTCCAAAGTAGCTTTTAAAGTGTTCAAATGCTTTTTCTGGATGGTCATTTTCATGGGTTATTTTATCCAGAAAATAGCGATAGCCTCTGGTAGCTTCTTCAAAACCACTCTCCTCCGTTTCATGTCTATCTATTCCTATGAAAAGTAAGAAATCCGTATCTTCTACTTTGTGAACGAGTCGCACATTTGGAGTGTTAATCGTTAATACATATTCTTGTTTGTCTAAGCGTTTTAGTCGGGAGGGTTGTAGTTTACTCTCAGCCACTTTTTTTAGTGTTAGGCTATAAGCAAAGTGCTCAGAGATTGTAGCCACTTTCTGTTTCCACTGCTCTTGTGGTAATCCTTCAAGTTCCTTCAACACCAGAGGATAAATAGCCCCGAACTCTTGTACCGCAATCTTTTCCCACCACCAATTACCTACCATCGAAATGGGGTTCACAGGTAGGATAGCTAGTAGTACTAGAGGTAAAACCAACAGTAAGTAAAGTCGCAGAAAGATACGCATTAGCTATTGTTGCATGTGGTGCTTGAACTAGGGTCACTAGAAAAAAGATAACCACTGCTGCGTACTGTTTTAATGCGTTGGGAGTCATTGAGTTTTTTACGTAGACGGGAGATGCGCAGATCAATGGAGCGGTCAGCACCGTCATAACCGATTCCACGCAGATGTAGCAAAATATCATCGCGGGAGAGTACTTGCCCTGCATGTTTTGCTAGCAGAAACAAGAGTTCGTATTCTGCTGTAGTCAGATCAATCACTTTATTATGTGCAGTGACAATTCGACACCCCGGTTGAATGAGAAGATGGGTGAAACATAAATCTTGCTGGCTAGTATCTGTTGCGAGGATGGCTGCGCGGCGTAATAAGGCATGAATTCGTGCTAACAATAAACGTGGCTGAACGGGCTTACAAACATAATCATCTGCGCCTAATTCCAGCCCTAATAGTTGATCCATATCCTCATCACGAGCCGTCAGCATTAGAATCAGGCCGTCATATGAGGAGGAGCGAGCTTCTCGACAAATAGCAAAGCCGTCTTTATTCGGTAACATAATATCCAGCAGCACACAGTCTGCCTGTTCTGCGACGATGCGCTCGACGGCATGTGCGCCGTCAGTTTCCAGCGTTACGCTAAAACCATGCTGGGTAAGATAGTCAGCCGTGAGTGTGGCAAGCTCAATATCATCTTCTACCAGCAATATTCGCTTAGATATTCGGTTAGTACGAGTGCTTTCTTGTGTCATCAACCTAGCATAATATGATTATGCATTTAACACTGTAAAATTATCCTAAAAAACTCAGTTGAAACGTAGCGAGAATGACTAGAGTGCTGAAGAT
>CAZDMX010000146.1:0-5986 GCA_964506085.1 uncultured Thiothrix sp.
GTATCATTATGATGCACCTGAATCACCGCACCTAGCTCTTCATTAAAGAGCGCAGTAAGCATATCACTACCCACATCATCAAGTTTAAGGTTAACCCCTGTATGTCCCGCAAATGACATTTCACATATCGTTGCTAGTAAGCCACCATCAGAGCGATCATGGTAAGCCATGATTAAGCCATCTTTGTTCAGTGTTTGAATACTATTGAAGAAGGCTTTTAAGGCATCAGTATCTTTCATATCAGGCGCGTGATGCCCAACTTGTGAAAATACTTGTGCAAATGCTGACGCTGCCATGCGATTGTTGCCTTTTCCAAGATCAATCAGGATCAGGTCTGAATCACCTTGATCTGTTCTTAATTGTGGAGTGAGTGTTTTACGAACA
This sequence comes from uncultured Thiothrix sp., assembly GCA_964506085.1. Taxonomy (GTDB): domain Bacteria; phylum Pseudomonadota; class Gammaproteobacteria; order Thiotrichales; family Thiotrichaceae; genus HyVt-477. The sequence goes on from CAZDMX010000146.1 coordinate 385, forward strand.
TCTTTAACGATACCAAAAGCAGTAATTATTAATGATAAAGGCGCGGTCATTTCGCGTTGCTCACCATCCTGCTCCCAGACACTCTTCATGGATAGTGAATCTTTACCTACGGGAATCGCCAGACCTAATGCGGGGCAGACTTCTTCACCCACTGCCTTAACTGTTTCAAATAGCAAAGCATCTTCACCTTCATGCCCTGCCGCAGCCATCCAGTTGGCGGACAAACGAATATCCGACATTTTATCTATCTGACTAGCTGCGATGTTGGTAATAGCCTCACCTATCGCCATACGCCCAGAAGCTGCCGCATTGATCAGTGCTATCGGCGTTCGTTCACCCAACGCCATTGACTCTCCGGCATAACTTTCATAGTCAACACAGGTAACCGCCACATCTGCGACTGGCACTTGCCAAGGCCCCACCATCTGATCTCGCGTGACCATACCCGTTACGGTACGATCACCAATAGTAATCAAGAACGCTTTAGAGGCTACCGTTGGCAATCGCAATACGCGCTCCACGGCATCGGCTAATTCAATGCCAGTAAAATCTAGTTCAGGCTTGTGGAATGTTTTGTGATGCACATCACGTAACAGCTTGGGCGCTTTGCCGAATAGCACATCCATTGGAATATCAATGGGGTTGTTATCAAACAAGCTATCTTCAAGCACTAATTCTTGTTTGTCCGTAGCGTGTCCGATGACCGCGTAAACCGCGCGCTCGCGCTCACATATCTTTTTGAAACCCTCTAACTTATCAACGGCAATTGCCAGCACATAACGCTCTTGTGCCTCGTTACACCAGATTTCCATCGGCGACATGCTTTTCTCATCATTGGGAATTTCACGTAATAAGAAACGCCCACCTTTGCCTGCATCGTTTATGATTTCTGGCACGCCATTGGACAACCCTCCCGCACCAATATCGTGGATAGATAAAACAGGAGTCGCATCGCCCAGAGCAACACATTGATCTATGACCTCCTGACAACGACGTTCCATTTCAGGATTACCCCGTTGTACGGATGCAAAATCCAGATCTTCACAGCTTGTTCCACTCGTCATCGAAGACGCTGCACCGCCACCCAGACCGATCAACATTGCCGGACCACCCAGCACAACAATAGGTGTGCCTTCTGGAATATCATGTTTTTCTACATGACCTTCACGGATATTTCCTAAACCACCTGCCAACATAATGGGTTTGTGATAACCGCGCAATTCAGTTCCCGAAGCACTAGGCCCTGGTACTTCAGCTTCAAATGTCCGAAAATAACCACAAATATTGGGCCGACCAAATTCATTACTAAACGCCGCCGACCCAATCGGCCCTTCTAGCATAATATCAAGTGCTGAAACGATACGATCAGGACGCCCAAAGTCTCTTTCCCAAGCCATTGGATAATCAGGAATATTTAAGTTAGAAACCGAGAAGCCAGATAATCCAGCTTTCGGCTTAGAACCAATACCCGTAGCGCCTTCATCCCGAATCTCTCCACCCGAACCGGTAGCCGCACCAGGAAAAGGAGATATAGCCGTCGGGTGGTTATGCGTTTCGACCTTCATAATCATATGCACAGGCTCACGCGTGGGTACATACTCCTTGGTTTCAGGATCAGGACAGAAACGTGTTCCCATACTGCCTTCAACTACAGAAGAGTTGTCTTTATAAGCCGACAATACACCTTCTGGCGCATGATGATAGGTATTGCGAATCATCGCAAATAACGACTTTTCCTGTTTTTTGCCATCTATGATCCAGTCTGCATTGAAAATCTTATGCCGACAATGTTCAGAGTTCGCCTGTGCGAACATCATTAATTCAATATCGGTGGGATTGCGACCTAGCGCATGGTAACTATCCGCCAAGTATTCAATTTCATCAGCAGAAAGTGCCAGACCTAATGCTTTATTCGCATCGTTTAAAGCTTCCTGTGCATCTTCACTGATATCAACACTGCTTAACTCGGCAGGTTTCGCCTCAGCAAACAACACCGCTGCCTCATCCAGATTATCCCACACGGTCTCCATCATGCGGTCATGTAATATAGCTGCAATATTTGCACAGTCTTTGGCAGTCAACACTACACTTGCTTCGACCCGATAAGCAATGCCGCGTTCCACCCGTTCAATTTCAACTAAACCGGCATTATGAACAATGTCCGTAGCCTTACTAGACCACGGTGAGATCGTACCCGGACGTGGGGTGACCAAAAACAATTGGCCTTGGGCATCTGCATCGTCGTGTGTTTCACCATAACGCAACACTTGTTCAAGGCGCTGTAGGTTAGCTTCATCCAAAGCTGATTCAGCTTTTACAAAATGTTGAAAAATTGCAGAAACATAAGAAATAGAAGGTACAGTGTTTTGCAAAGATTGTAATAGCTTTTGCTTGCGAAAAGCTGATAAAGCATCGCTACCAGATAGGATAATCATGTCTGAATATATTCTCGCGAATAAATAATCCCTAATGATAGTCCATTCTGGAACACAACCCAATGTAAGATTGATCCAGTTACAACGTATTCATTACCGTATCATCCTATACATTCCCAAATATCAGGGACATACTTGCGCCTGTGATGAAAACACTTCCTAGCGGTATCTTTCAGCGTCCATTTATTGGACGCTTTTTTTTGTTCATTCTCTGCTCGACTCCGGCACTCAAAATAGTCGAACAACTCTAAGTCTAATAACGCTATAATAATCTACATTCTCGTAGCCTTCCTTCTATCACACTTACTATCACACTTACTATTACACTTGGATTGACTCGGATATATAAGCTATTTCACCCACCCTAAACCTAAAAAACACAGTACGGAAAACCAATGAGCAAAGCTGACGACGACAAGAAATTCATCCAAATGGCAGATGTCTTTATAGACATTGCCAATCAACATTGTGACGACACTGAAAACTCCTTGGTAAACGCATCCTTTCTTTATGGCTCTGCCCGCTTTAGCGCGTTTATCACCGCATCCATGGCGGAATCTAAAACCACATACGAAGCTAACATTGATAATGCGGTAGACTACTACACCGAAGAATTTAAAAAAATGCTGAAAGAACATCTGGAACAATACAAGAGTATTTTCCAAGAAGCGCCTCGCTATGAACACTTAATGAAAAAGAAGTAATACTAACTCGCTCTTTTTTATGCTTGAGCAATTAACCATTTTTGCTATTTCATTAATAGCCAATATTTTCTCAGCCTTTTCGGGAGGCGGAGCAGGTTTAATACAACTGCCTGCACTTATTTTTCTAGGGCTACCTTTTGCCATAGCGCTAGCCACTCACAAAGTCGCCAGCGTTGCATTAGGACTAGGAGCGACGGCACGACATTTAAAAAACCGTCAGTTTCAAAAGACCTATATCTTACTCATGCTAACGGGTATTCCTGGTGTTTATATCGGCGCCAGCCTGATTCTTCATGTCCCTGAAATCATCGCCACTACCCTGCTTGGCTTAATGACTATTGGACTTGGTATCTACTCCATTCTCAGTCCTTCGCTGGGGCAACAAGTCAAACTCAAAAAATTAACCCCACGAATCGCCATTGCTGGATCTATTGGCCTGTTTTTAATTGGATTACTCAATGGCTCTTTAACCTCAGGAACCGGGTTATTCGTCACCATATGGCTCATCACCTACTTCGGACTGGACTACAAACTAGCTGTTGCCTACACCCTAGTTTTTGTCGGCCTACTCTGGAATGGCACCGGTGCAATCACACTAGGCTTGTTGGGAGAAATCTACTGGCAGTGGTTGCCCGTGCTTTTATTAGGCTCTCTCTTAGGTGGCTATATCGGCGCTCATCTGGCTATAGTCGCAGGCAATCGCTGGATAAAACGAGGCTATGAAGTGGTAACTATACTGGTCGGATTAAAGCTGATCTGGCATTAAACTATCAAAACCCATAAATACTGCTGATTTACTAATAGCCTCGTCCACAGGCTGCGATTAAAAGTGATGTCAATGTGAAAAAAACCACAATTTGTAGGTTTATACAAGGTACACACAATATCGACTAAATCTTTCGATGCTTCCATGATATTTTCAATCGGCTTGAAAACTCATCTACGCCAAACAAGAATCCGGTTATTCGCTGGCATTTCATAATCACCCTGCAAGATCATTCCAGCTTTATTGGCAAGACTGTCTAACCATTCAAAATCACGAATGCTACTTTTGGGGTTGTTATTTTTTAGCCAGATGTCGAAACGCGCATTACTTTCGCTGGTGTAGTTCCCCTGATAATTAAAAGGACCGTATAACACCAGCAAGCCTTCTGCTTCCAGCACCTTGCCAATTCCTTCGAACAGACACTCTACATCATCTTCGCTCATGATATGCACGGCATTGGCTGAGAAGACAGCGTCGTAAGTGGGGAGGTGTTGCCATGCTTGTTGATCACAAGCTGCCAAAGATACCGGAGGTAGTACGTTGTTTAAGCCAGCTTCGATCATCCACAGTCTGATACCTGAATGATTTTCTTCAAGATCACTGGTTTGCCAGCTTAGGTGTGGCATTTCTTCTGCGAAATAAACAGCGTGCTGTCCTGTTCCACTGCCTAGTTCTAACACGCGGCGGCTGTTGACAAAAAGCGGCTTGATCACTGCTAAAATCGGATCACGGTTTTGATCACAGGATTCGGAGTAAGGTCGCATGTATTTATCTCCTTTCTTCTTAACTTAGGCACGTGCATGAAATAACTTACGAAACTTATTTAATCCTGAGTCCTAAGTCTGTTTTGTACGGGCTATGGCGATTACAATCCATAATATATTCAGCTACGGATTGTTGCTCATGTTCGGTATATTTTTTTATGCTCTGCTGATACGGGTTTTCTGTTAACCAGTGGCTGGATTTTGTGAGTGTTGGCAAAAATCCTCTGGCAATTTTATGCTCGCCTTGTGCACCGGGTTCAAATAGCTCGAGACCATGTTTGATACAGTACTCTATGCCTTGATAGTAGCAGGCTTCGAAGTGGAGTTTGTCAATTTCTTCATGACACCCCCAGTAGCGACCATAAAGCGTGGTGTTGCTTCGGTACATTAATGATCCGGCTATGCATTGGTCTTCTTTGTCTGCTAGTACTAAAACGATTTGATCAGGAATAGTTTTCGCGACTTGTTTGAAGAATCCTGCATTTAATGTTGCTGTACCCCATTTTTCATCGAAAGTCTTTTTATAGAAGCTGGCCATGTCATCCCAATCTTGTTCACTGGCGGTGTGGCCATCTAATACTCTTAGCTTGATACCACTTTGTTGGACGCGTTTTCTTTCCTGACGTATATTTTTGCGTTTCTTTGCAGTGAGTTCTGCTAAAAAATCGTCAAAGTTTTTGTACTGTTCAGGATCGCTTCTATTACGCCAGTGAAACTGACAATCGTGACGTACCAGTAAACCCTGTCGTTCCAACCATTGTTGTTCTGTTGCTGATGGAAAGAGAATATGGCAACCGCTCATATTATTTTGTTTGGCAATTTCCATAGCAACTTGTAACAACATCGGTGCGACTGTTTCCAGATTTTCGGGTCTCGCCAACAGGCGTTGCCCTTGAGCCGGAATATAGGGAACAGATGAAACTAATTTAGGAA
>CAZDMX010000147.1:0-5970 GCA_964506085.1 uncultured Thiothrix sp.
AAAAATGGCTGTCTAAGTGTTGAATCCAATTCTATAAGTGTTGCTGCGCAGTAACTTAACGGCATCTGCCCTACGCTTCCCCTCTTTTTTAGCACAGTAGACTCAGCACCTTCTTAGTCCTTTTCTGCTTTCTGAAAAGCAGCAGCCATGGCGCTATTCGTGTTCTTTGCTTGCGGGGGTTTAGGTTTACTAACAGGAGCCTTGGTTCTCTTTTGCGCATTAACAGGCTTAGCTTCATTAAGCTTCATCGTTAAAGAAATTCGTTTACGGGGAATATCTACTTCTTCCACACGGACATTTACGACTTGCCCGGCTTTTACCACATCATGAGGGTCCTTGATAAATTGATTAGCCAGTTTTGAAATATGCACCAAGCCATCCTGATGTACGCCAATATCTACAAAAGCACCAAAGTTAGTCACATTAGTCACAACACCTTCTAGCAACATATCAGCTTCAAGGTCTTTGATATCATCCACGCCGTCTTTGAAAGTAGCGGTAGTGAATTCAGGCCGTGGGTCTCGCCCAGGTTTTTCAAGCTCACTCAAGATATCCATGACGGTGGGAATGCCGAATTTTTCCGTGGTGTAATCTTTAGCATGCAAACCTTTAATAAACGTACTGTTGCCTATAATTTCATCAATCTTCTTATTGTTCTTTGTGGCGATATCTTTAACAATACAGGCTGCTTCAGGGTGTACAGCAGATGCATCCAAAGGATTAGCAGCATTAGGGATTCTCAAAAACCCAGCAGATTGTTCAAAGGCTTTAGGGCCTAAACGAGGGACTTTTTTCAATTGACTACGTTTGCTGAAAGCACCATTTTCATTACGATAGCTGACGATGTTTTCGGCGATACTACTGTTTAAACCAGCCACATAAGATAGCAGTGGTGCTGAAGCCATATTAAGATTCACACCGACCGTATTCACACAATCTTCTACGGAAGCATCAAGCGAGCGGGTCAAATTTTTCTGATTAACATCATGCTGGTACTGCCCTACACCAATAGCCTTGGGTTCGATTTTCACCAGCTCGGCCAGAGGGTCTTGCAAGCGCCGCGCAATAGAAACCGCGCCACGTAAGGATACATCCATATCCGGTAATTCTTTCGATGCCAAAGCGGAAGCGGAATAAACCGATGCGCCAGCTTCAGAGACCATGATCTTGGTAAGTTTGTTATCTGGATAACGAGAGATCAGGTCGGCAGTGAGCTTATCGGTCTCGCGAGATGCCGTTCCATTACCAATGCTTACCAGCTCAATCTTGTGTTTCTTAGCGAGTTTATTTAGGACTTCAATAGATTCATCCCATTGATTACGAGGCTGATGAGGATAAATAGTGGTGGTGTCGAGAATCTTCCCAGTCTTATCCACTACGGCTACCTTAACACCGGTACGGATACCAGGATCAAGGCCTATTGTATTTTTTGCACCCGCAGGAGAGGCTAATAACAGGTCAATTAAATTGGTTGAAAAGACACGTATAGCTTCTTTTTCAGCGGCTTCACGTAAACGTAGTTTTAAATCCACATCCAGACGGCTGTGAATTTTAATCTTCCATGCCCAACGCACAGTTTCCAATAACCAAGTATCAGCCGCACGGCCTTGATCAATAATATTATTGGCCTGTGCAATTTTTGCTTCACAAGGATGTGTATCAGAAGGTTCGACATGAAGATCCAGATTTAAATGCAACATGCCTTCGTTGCGTCCCCGAAACAATGCTAAAGCACGATGAGAAGGTACTTTCTGAATATTCTCCTGATAATCAAAGTAATCCGAGAATTTCTTGCCTTCCTCTGCTTTGCCTTTAGCAACCTTGGCACTCAGAATCCCGTGTTTCCATAAATAATCACGTAAATTACCCATCAAGCTGGCATTCTCAGCAAAGTTTTCCATGAGGATTTGCCGCGCTCCATCCAATGCAGCGGTTGCATCTGCAACACCTTTGTCGACATCTATATATTTCGCTGCTCTAGCTTCTGGATCTAAAGCTGGATTAGCAAACAGTTCATCTGCAAGCGGTTGTAAACCCGCTTCACGCGCTGTTTGTGCCTTAGTTCTACGCTTGGGTTTGTAGGGAAGGTAGATATCCTCAAGCGCTGTTTTAGTTTCTGCATCAAGAATGGATTCTTTTAATGCATCCGTTAGTTTTCCCTGTTCCTCAATCGTCTGCAAGATCGTTTCACGGCGTTTATCTAGCTCGCGAAGATAGCCCAACCGCTCCTCTAAATGCCGCAGTTGAATATCATCCAGCCCACCCGTTTGCTCCTTACGATAGCGTGCAATAAAAGGAACGGTCGCACCTTCATCCAGTAACTGGATAGCGGCGTCCACTTTGGCTTTATTGACTGCAAGCTCTTGGGCAATACGTGCAGAAATTGTGGTTGTAGGTAGCGTCATAGATGTTTTCTTTAGCAAAAGGTGTATCGTCGATTAAAGAGGATATGAAGTTTGCAGCGCAGTATACAGAGTGATTACTTGTATTGTCAGATTGTCTGTCTCTCTAGTAGAGTTTAGATTAGAACTAACCAAGAAGCCTTTTAGTTACAAACTGATACAAAAAAGACAATGTTAATAATTATTGATGGGTTATGATTAACATTTGTATTATTTTTCAACAGTGGAGCCATTTAATGTTTAATAAAAAATCAACGTCTTTCCGATTACTTTCAGCAGGTATGCTCAGCGCATCCTTGGCCGCTTGTGGAGGAGGTGGTAGTAATAATTTCTCTCCTGTTGACCTAACAATTGCTCAGAAGCAAGTCATCGCAAAAGCTACAGTAGAGACAATAGATATTTTTGAGCTAATTGATGCAATTTTAACGATTTCAAATCAGATTGGATCGTTGGCATCTGGGTCTTTGGCCTGTGTAAGTGGCTCAGGTACAAGCACTATAGTAAATAACGCTCCTTTGGCTTCTTTTGATGCTGGAGATTCTATCAATATTAGTGCCACGAACTGTGTTGATAGTGATGGAGATGCCTTTAATGGGACTATTAATTTTACCGGTTTGACTATTGCTGGAGCTACAGCTACTAATGCATCTTTTTCAGGTACGGGTCTTGTAAATGAATCAGTTGATGGTGCTATTCAGATCATTCCTTCAGTTAACTTTAACCCAAATGCCGGCACAGGTTCAATAAGTGCTTCAATTGACCAGCTTACCTCGACAGAGGCTGGCGTAACTGTTGGCTTGCAGGACGGTAGTTACAACCTCGCGCTATCTGGAGCGAGTTATACTTATAACGTTGAGCACGATATAACCTCTAATCTCTTCACTGGATCGGTAAAAGCACAAACGGCTACTAGTGGATTTACAGGAATTACTTCTTTAGATTCTTCTGGAGACTTCAGCGTAAATAATCCACTTGCAGGCAATATGACCATTACTTTCCCCGATGGTAGTACAGCTGCTGTAGACGCAAATACAGGAAACGCTGCCACTTACTCACTCACTGTTGATGGGCAGGTAACGACAGAACCTTGGGAGCAGTAAAAGTTTACTAGGGTGGATAGTGGAAGTGTCTGTATTTTTTATCCATCCTTGTTTCAACTGAGTTTTTTAGGTTAAATAATTGTCTCGTTCCAAGTTCTATTTTGGAAGGCATTCACGAAACTCTCGGTTCAAAAAAGTGTTTTTTGTTGTGGCTGTTTTTCCCAGAGTGTAATGGGTGAAATATCAGGTCGAAGCGCCGCTATCTTTTCTGAGAATCGTTGGGCTAACCTTGGAACGGGTGCTTTATCTGGTGTATGGAAGAACAAATAAGGCGTCTTTCCTTCATCAATCCACTGTGTCGTTTTATTCGCCCACTGATCCAGAGCGGTTTCCGATCGGCTCATGTCCATAGGACTCATAAAACGTAGCATCGGATAATCACCTGTTGCAACGACATGCATAGGTAGACGGGGCTTTTCGATCAAGGCTCTTTTGCTGGCTTCATCAGGAGCTGGGTTTGCAAACAGAATTCGTGTATCAAACATCACTCGATTAACACGGTGTTCCATCAATAACTGATTGAATTGTTTTTCTATCGCATCTTTGTTAAAAAACCCGGGGTGTCTTACTTCAATGCCATAAGTGAAACCTTCGGGCAGGTTTTCAAGAAACCTCTTTAGAGCCGGTAGCTGTTCAGGCTGGAAGGCGCTACTCATTTGCAACCAGAGTATGCCTAATTTCCCATTAAGAGCGGCTAATCTATCTATATATTCACCAACTTCTTTTGAACAATGTTTAAGCATCGCATCGTGTGTAACAGCCTTGGGAAACTTAAAACAAAACCGAAAACTATCAGGAACGGCCTGATCCCATGTTTGTATCTGCTCATTATTAGGAAGTGCATAAAAAGTCGTATTGCCCTCAACCGATGAAAAATGTTGAGCATAAGTTTTTAGTGGTTCTTTAGGGTTCTTGCCTTCAGCATACCAGTTAGGGTGTCGCCATTCGGGTAGTCCAATATAATAGTGTTTGGTTTGTTTTAACATTCGAGTGTGATCTATGTTTTTTCAGAATGGACTGTTTAGTATAGCGAAATTTTAAGCCACCCACCTTTTACCATTTGCTGCAAATTCACTACTATTCAGACCTAAAAACTGATGATTCTGTCAACGTATATCTTTGAGGTTTGAGCCATCATTAAGATCAGCACGGTCTGCTGTCATACAATCCATTACATCATAGCCATACAAATGTTACAGCTTTTGCAGCAACGCCTTTTCGATATCGTTTTCTGATATAAAACCTATGGTGTGATTGTGCAGCCCATTGATAAGTAGAGTTAAAACTAGCCTGTGAGTGTAACGCAATTTAATGCATAGTTTTTAATCCAGTCGCTTAGTTATCGAATACAAACAGTTTTTAAAGCTGATACCAAGTCCCTCTACCTTTCCCTTGTCTAGACAACAGCCCATTTTTTACTAAACCTGCTATACGGTTCTTTATCGTGGAGGCAGAGGCACTTTCTATAATCTGATTGGCTTCCCTCATGGTAATACGTCCTTTTTCTTGTACATATTCCATAATGATAAGGGATTCTCTAGGTAAATCTGCCCACTCGGAGTTCAAATTGATTTTTGAGGCTAAGCGGTTCTTTTGTTTCTGTAATGATGAAAGAAAAAAACGTAACCAAGGAGACCAATTAGGGTCATCCTTACTTAGTGTGCCTTGTGTTCTTCGTAACCCTAAATAGTACCCCTCTTTATTTTGCTCTATTACATTTTCTAATGAGCTATACGGTACATAAGGATAGTTGGCTTTGAGGAGTAACAAGGTTGTTAGTATACGAGACAGCCGACCATTTCCATCCTGAAAAGGATGGATTTGTAAAAATACCACGATAAATATACCAATCACCAAGAGCGGATGAAGGCTGTTATCTAACAAAGATTCACGAGTCCAGTAGACGAGTTCTTGCATTCTAAGTGGTGTTTCAAAGGGTGTTACCGTCTGGAACACTACACCCAGGCTTTTTCCCGCTGCATCAAAAGCTTCAACATGATTGTCCAGAGTTTTATATTGCCCTCTATGCCTCTGGTCTTTGTCTGAATGCTTTAAAAGCATACTATGTAACTGTTTTATATAATTCTCACTGAGGATGATTTCCTTATGGCTCTGGAATACAATATCCATCACTTCAGCATAACCAGCCACTTCCTGTTCATCACGCGTTGCAAAAGATTGTGTATTTAAGTTGCTTAATACTTCTTCTATTTCGCTATCGCTAAGCTTGGAGCCTTCTATACGGGTGGATGATCCTATACTTTCAATAGTGGCGACCTTTCTCAATATGGATAAGCGTTCAGGCGCTAAATGTTGCATAGCTCTCCAGCTCCCCCTGAAGTCATCTATATCCGCAATTAAACGCAGCATGTCTGGTGTGATTTCTAATGAATGTATTTTCATATTGTCTGTTAACCTAGAATCCTCAGTTGACCGCTTCCATCCACTATTAAGTAATTGATAAACTG
>CAZDMX010000148.1:0-5932 GCA_964506085.1 uncultured Thiothrix sp.
CTTTAGATTCAGTGCTATAGACATTCGCAGTAGTTTCAACTGCGTTTTTTAGGTTTAACAGGCTTTAGGTACGATCTCTTCAGTATTCAATAAGGTATATTCTCCCCTCAAGCCAAAGCATCTAAATTACTTTTTCATATGCACCTAAGATCATTACCACTCTTTTTAAGGTATGATGGCGTAATGAAATTAGTACATTCTTCCCTATTGTTAAACAGATTGTTTATACTGATTCTGTTTTCTTTATTCTCTGGTTCTACCACAGCAGATAGCCATTCTACTTCATTTGTGAAGGTGGCTGTCGTCAATGTGCGGTATTTGTTGCAACGCGCCCCCCAATCAGAAGTTGCAAGTAAAGAGCTTAAAAAAAGATTCTTAAGTAAAGAACAAGAACTTGATGCTGAAGCTGAAGCTATTAGAGAATTTGAAGATTCTATTCGGCAATTGGAAGGTCGTATTAGTCGTGAACAAAAAATTGAAAAAAAACGTGAATTAAGAAGCAGGAAACGTACTCAAAACCGCGCTCTGGAAGATTACCGCGAAGACTTGAGACTTGCAAAGAGCGAAGCTTTAGATGATGTACAAAAAGCAGTGTTTGCCGCAATTGACGAAGTTCGGAAAAAGCAAAAAATAGATATCGTACTGCAAGACTTTGTTTCTGCCAGTGAGCGTGTCGATATAACGCAGACGGTACTTTTATATTTAGCTGATAAATTAAAAAGAGATACTTCGAACGAAAAAGTAGAAGAAAAGAAGAAGAAAAGAAGAAAGCCTTAAAAATTCTAATGTTTGGCTTAACCTATCATTGATCTGGAGTCTTCCATGTCTGTATCCTTAAAAGAACTTGCGAATAAAACAAAAGCAACCATCCATGGCGATGCAGCCATGATCATCCAGGGTGTTGCTTCTCCAGACAAGGCCATTACAGGCGATCTATGTTTTATCTCAGATAATAAATGGTTGACCTCACTGGATCAATGCAAAGCATCCGTTGTTGTTTTAAAACCTGAATTTGAAGGTAGCTTCAGTGGTACGGTTTTACTGCATGAAAACCCATATTATGTTTACGCTGTTGTTTCACAATATTTTTCGCCCTATCCAAAAGTACAAAGAACGCTTCATCCTACCGCCGTGATCCATGAAACTGCAACCATAGGTGAGCATGTTAGTATCGCTGCCAATGTCGTGATAGAGCAAGATGTAACTATTGCTAATGATTGTATTATTGGTGCCGGCACAGTGATTGCTAGTAACACGACACTCGGTGAATCCTGCCACTTACGTGCCAATGTAACGCTGCATTCCCATACTAATATAGGTCAGCGTTGTATTATACATTCTGGTGTTGTTATCGGAGACGACGGCTTTGGTTTTGCTCCCCACAATGATAAATGGGAACGTATCGAACAAATGGGTAATGTTCGTATCGGTGATGATGTGGAGATAGGGGCTAATTCAACTATTGATCGAGCCGCCATTGATTCCACCATCATTAGTAATGGTGTGAAGATAGATAACCTTGTGCAAATTGGTCATAATGTGAAAATTGGTGAAAACTCAATTATTGTTGCCTGTTGTGGTATTGGTGGCAGCACAACGATAGGTAAAAATTGTAAAATAGGTGGGGCTGTTGGTATGGCAGGACATCTTGAAGTGGCTGATGGTGTAATGATCACAGGAATGAGTCAAATTACTAGTTCTCTTACCAAGCCTGGTGCTTCATACTCATCAGGTACGGGAACCACTGAAACGGGATTATGGCGACGTAATATTGTTCGATTTAAACAGCTTAATGATATGGCTCGAACAGTGAAGGATTTGGAAAAAACAATTAAAAAATTAACCTCGAATAGAAATATAAATCATCAAAGCGATGAAAAAGCGAACAGGAGTGATAGTTAATATGTCAGGAGTTATGGAAGTAGAAGAAATTAAAAAGTTTCTTGCTCATCGTTATCCTTTTTTACTGGTAGACCGCGTATTGGAAGTAGAAGCGGGTAAATCTATAAAGTGTATTAAGAATGTTACCATCAATGAGCCGCATTTTAATGGCCATTTTCCAAATGCTCCTATTATGCCTGGTGTTTTAATTATAGAGGCACTTGCTCAAGCTACTGGTTTATTAGGTTTTAAAACAATGGGTAAAGAGCCTCAAGCCAATATGTTATACATTCTGGCAGGAGTCGATAAGGTAAAATTCCGTAAGCAGGTTGTACCGGGTGATCAACTGGAGTTGCAAGCCGAATTGGTAAAACAAAAAGGAAAATTATGGAAATTTTCGACGGAAGCACTCGTTAATGGAAAAAAGGTAGCCAGTGCTGATATTACCTGTGTGGTTACTGAACAGGATTGATAAGTGATTCATCCTACAGCCGTTATTGATCCTTCCGCTGAACTCGCTGAAGATGTGGAAATATCGCCCTATGTAGTGATTGGTGCGAATGTTTCAATTGGGTCGGGCACATGGATAGGCCCTCACACCGTTATTCAAGGGCCAACGAGTATTGGTCAAGACAATAAAATCTATCAATTCTCCTCTATTGGAGAACAACCACAAGATAAAAAATATAACAATGAAGATACTCGTCTAATCATTGGTGACCGCAATGTCATCCGTGAGTTTTGTACGTTTAATCGTGGCACCTCGCAAGATATTGGTAAGACAGTGCTGGGTAACGACAACTGGATTATGGCTTATGTACATTTAGCACATGATTGTATCGTTGGTGATCATACTATTTTTGCTAACGGTACCACTTTAGCGGGTCATGTCATTATAGATGATTACGTTATATTAGGTGGTTTTTCACTCATTCATCAATTCTGCCATATTGGCAAGTATGCGTTTACCGGCATGGGAGCTGCTATCGGTAAAGATATTCCTCCTTATATCATGGCAATGGGTGCGCCAGCAATTCCTCGCGGGATCAATAAGGAAGGCCTAAAACGACATCAGTTTTCAACGGAAAGTATTAGTCGAATCAAACAAGCCTATCGGATTTTGTACCGTTCTGATCTGGCTTTTAAAGATGCGATAATCAAGCTCAAGCAGGAATATGCAGATTATGATGAAATAGTCGAGCTTGCGACCTTTTGTGATGAGAGTAAGCGCGGGATTATTCGGTGATAAAGTATATTGCTATTATTGCGGGTGAAACTTCAGGGGATATATTAGGCAGTCGACTAATTGCTTCACTTAAAAAGCTTAACCCTGATCTTCAATTTGAAGGTATCGGTGGCAAGGAAATGGAGGCACAAGGTTGTCACTGCTTGTATCCCATGGAAAAGCTTGCAGTAATGGGTTTTACGGAAGTTATAAAACGCTTGCCTGAATTGTTAGCTATTCGTCGTGACTTGATAAACCGCTGGTTAAAGTCTAAACCTGATCTGGTTATCGGTATTGATGCCCCAGACTTCAATCTTAAGCTGGAAGCTAGGCTTCATCAGGCAGGTATCAAAGTAGCACATTATGTGAGCCCTTCCGTCTGGGCATGGCGATCCAAGCGTGTAAAAAAAATGCAAGGCAATCTGGATTTGATGTTGACGTTGTTTCCTTTTGAAGCAGACTTCTACCATCAACATAGCATTCCGGTAGCTTTTGTTGGCCACCCTTTGGCTGATGAAATTCCTCTTATTAGTGATCAACAGCCAGCGCGTAAATCACTTGGGCTTCCTGCGCATAGCAAAATTCTTGCTATTCTGCCCGGTAGTCGCAGCTCCGAAATTAAATATTTGGCGGGTGACTTTATTCAGGCGGCACTACAACTTCAGTCTGAAAATTCTGAACTAATATGTGTTGCGCCGATGGTAAATGAAAAGCTGGAATCTCGATTTACCGAGCTATGCAAAGCATTAGCTCCCAAGCTTAATATTAAAGTTATCAGGGGGCAGTCGAGGCAGGTAATGGCCGCTGCGGATGTTATTCTAACGGCATCAGGCACAGCAGTACTTGAAGGTATGTTTGTGGGAAGACCCATGGTTGCTGCCGGAAAACTATCTCCTGTTACCGTTTGGCTGATTCGTAAATTTGGCTCATTAAATATTACCTATTATACTCTTCCGAATAATCTGGCAAACGCTGAACTTGTTCCCGAATTTATCCAGGAAGATGTGAGCGTCGATAATATCGTGACAGCAGTTAAGCAGATGCTTAATTTGGATACTGAGAAGAGAAATCACTTATTAGAACGGTTTAGTAAGTTACATCAACAATTACGTAAAAATGCTAGTGACACAGCGGCAAGAACTCTTGTAGAAAAGTTCAACTTAGGGGCGTCGCAATAATAAAGTCACCCATTAGTACGCAGGATTTTTGCTTCTGATCAGACGATCTCAATAGGCGCATAGTTATTCTCTGCAACGATTTGAGATCGTTTGATCAGGAGTAAAAAGACAAGTAAGAGTGGGTGGGTTTATTATTGCGCCGTCCCTTAATTTAGCAGTTTTGGATATAAATTATCCAACGTACTTAATTAACAGAGCTATATATGAAAAAAATAATATTATTTATTACCATGGTGGTAATGCTGTCATCATGTGCTAACGGCATAAAAGGTATTGCAGAGCCTCCACAAATTAGCGTCTATAGCGTACGCATGGGTCAGCTATCATTTACGGAGGGTAACGTCATTATTGCACTACGTGTAAAAAACCCAAACCCGTTTAATATCCCATTGCGTGGTTTAGATTATGGTTTGTCATTAAATAATGTAAAAGTGGCAGAAGGAACCGTTCAAAAAAATTTAACCATCACCTCACACGAAGATAGAATTATAGAAATACCGGTTAAGTTCAAACTGACAAACCTATTGCAAGCTGTACCTGACTTAATCAGAACCCGTAAATTCACATATGATTTAAGTGGAAATACACATTTCCCATTGCTAAATATTCCCTTCAAGCGAGTTGGCAGGGTCGGGACGTACTAGAAACCTAGATTCCTCAGTTAACCGCTTTATATAGATTTTGAACCAATGATTAACATTAAAAACAGTACCCTTTCTTATTTCACTTATAGGTTTAAAACGCTACAAGATAAATTGCACCGCTGTGGGGGTGTATTGCGTTGTTGTAACTGCCTGGAAGGGAACAACCATTCCAAGCAGTTACGCCTACCCATACACCCCCACAGCAGCACACTTTACCCTGTTCAACTGAGGATTCTAGGTTAATGAGCATTAAATCAGATGCGTGGATTAGACGCATGGCTAAACAGCAAAGCATGATTGAACCCTTTGAAGCGGGCCAGGTTCGTCATCATGATAATGAAAAAATCATTTCATATGGCACATCCAGTTATGGTTATGATGTGCGTTGTGCCAATGAGTTTAAGATATTTACCAACATTAATTCTGTGATTGTTGACCCCAAGGCTTTTGATGAAGGCAGCTTTGTGGATATACAATCAGATGTGTGCATTATTCCTCCCAATTCCTTTGCCTTAGCACGCACTGTAGAGTTTTTTAAGATACCCAGAAGCGTATTAACGATTTGTCTGGGCAAGTCTACCTATGCGCGTTGCGGTATTATTGTTAATGTGACACCTCTAGAACCTGAGTGGGAAGGTCATGTAACCCTCGAATTTTCAAATACCACGCCTTTGCCCGCTAAGATTTATGCTAATGAAGGTGTGGCACAAATGTTGTTTTTTGAGTCGGATGAGGTTTGTGAAACCTCTTATCGCGACAGAGGTGGTAAATATCAGGGCCAACAAGGTGTTACACTGCCTAAAGCCTGAGTACTACTATTATCCTAAAAAACGCAGTTGAAACTACTGCGAATGCCTATAGCACTGAATATAAGGGTTTTCTGGAAAATGTTGACTTCACCCGTAGAGTGACTACGAATAAAGCCAACATTTTCCAGAAACTCCCTTATCTTCAGCACTCTAGTCATTCTCGCTACGTTTCAACTGAGTTTTTTAGGATTATTG